>NZ_FMDK01001022.1 GCF_900091995.1 Streptomyces sp. MnatMP-M17 | reverse complement strand
CCCCCCGCCCGCCACAGCCGTACGGTCCGACAGAGCCGTGTCGGCCCCGGCCTGCACCGACGCGGCCTGCTCGGACTCGGCGCCGCCGCACGGCCCGCAGCCGCCCGCCCGGTGCTCGGGCAGCGTCGTGGTGCCCGCGCCCTCCACCTCGAAGCCCGCGTCCGCGATCATCTCCAGATCCGCCTTGCCCTCCTGGCCCTCGCTGGTGAGATAGTCGCCGAGGAAGATCGAGTTGACGAGATGGAGGGCGAGCGGCTGCATCGAGCGCAGATGCACCTCACGTCCGCCCGCGAGCCGCACCTCCACGTCCGGGCAGACGAAGCGGGCCATCGCCAGAATCCGCAGACAGCGCTGCGGAGTCAGATTCCACTCCTCGGCGAGCGGTGTGCCCTCGAACGGGATCAGGAAGTTGACCGGCACCGAGTCCGGGTCGAGCGCACGGAGCGAGAAGACCACATCGACCAGATCCGCGTCGCTCTCGCCCATACCGGCGATCAGACCGGAGCAGGCGGAGAGACCGGCCGCCTGCGCCTGCCGCACCGTGTCCACCCGGTCGGCGTAGGTGTGAGTGGTGGTGATGTCTCCGTACGTTCCCTCGGACGTGTTGAGGTTGTGGTTGTACGCGTCGGCTCCCGCGGCACGCAGCCGCTCCGCCTGTCCGTTCGAGAGCAGCCCGAGACAGGCGCACACCTCGACGTCCTCGTTCTGCTCCTTGATCGCCTCGATCGTCCGTGAGACCCGGTCGACGTCACGGTCCGTCGGACCGCGTCCGCTCGCCACCAGACAGACCCGCTTCGCTCCGCCCGCCACACCGGCCGCCGCCGCCTTCGACGCCTCTTCGGGCTTCAGCCAGGTGTACTTGAGGATCTCCGCCGTGGAGCCGAGCCGCTGCGAGCAGTACGAGCAGTCCTCCGGGCAGAGCCCGGACTTCAGATTGACCAGATAGTTGAGCTTCACCCGCCGCCCGAACCACTGGCGGCGCACCTTTCCGGCCGCGGCCACCACTTCGAGCAGATCGTCGTCGGAGGTCGCCAGTACGGCGAGCGCTTCTTCGCGGGTCGGCAGCTCGCGCCGCAGGCCCTTCTCCACCAGCGTGTTCAGCAGGTCCATGGTGCCGATCCTGGCCTAAGCGAGCACCTCGAAGCCAGGGAGGAACCCGACAACACCACCGGAACGAAGTGTGTGCATGGCCACATCCTGACCCGGTCCGGCCACGGTTAAAGTCTGTGCGCACCCTACAAAAGGACCGCACATGGCGCAGGATCCCTCCGACCGGACCGATCCCTTCGACTGGACCGACGACGAGGCGCGCCGCCGTGAGACCGCGGGCCTCGTCCGTACGCTCCGCCCGCGCCCGGCCGACTCCACTCTGCTGGATCTGGCGAGCAACGACTATCTGGGCCTCGCCCGCCATCCCGCGGTGACCGGTGCGGCGGCGGACGCCGCCCGCCGCTGGGGCGCGGGCGCCACCGGCTCCCGGCCGGG
>NZ_FMDK01001301.1 GCF_900091995.1 Streptomyces sp. MnatMP-M17 | reverse complement strand
CGCCGCCACCGGCCGGGTATCCGGCCGCGGGGCGGCCAGTGCCCTCCGGGGGCCTCTGCCGTACGAGCGGCCGGGGCAACCAAGCGATTCAGCGTCCCGGCCACCGGCCAGGAAGCCGAACATCTCCCGCATGATCTCTTGTGGCACCAGGCCGTTCAACGGTGAAGTCGCAGAGACCGGCGAGGGACTTGTGTCCCGCAGCCTTCCTGGCTGCCGTCCTCTTCGGCGGGGCCTTCTTCTTCATGGCCTTCTTGGGCGCCGTGGACCGTAGCGTCCTCGCCGGGGCCACGCAACGAACGCACCTACACCATGCAGCACTTGGACAACGACCACGGCAGCTGACCGCCGCACCGATCACAGCCGACCCTGCCAAGGGCAGATCCAACGCGCGCTCGTGGAACTGCCCGGCATTTCGCGGTGACCCGCGCGGTTATGGAAGCCGACCAAGCAGCCGAGTTCGACCGCTGCATCGAGATCTTCCCGCCATCGAACTGCCCGTCGTACCGGTGCGCCGGCCGGGGTCGGTGCCGACGAAGAGGACATCGGCGCCACCGACCCCGGCGACAACGGCCTGGAGACAGCGTGCGGACCGCTACCGCTTCCAGTACGCGCCCCCGGCCGACCAGGCCCGCCCCGCCATGGACACCACGCTGTGCACACGCTTCGACGCCGGGATGCGGCGCGTCACCGACGATCCGTACGGCGCGGGTCCTCGCCGATCGGCAACGACGAGGACCGGCGCCAGGCCGCCGCCGATGCCGTGATCCGCCACTACGTCGGCGAAGGCGTCCTGATGGTCACCGTCGTCCGCGCCGTCCATCTCCGAAGCCGCCCTGGCGGAAACCGCAGCAGGGCGGGCTTCTCGACATCACGGCCCACAACACCGGGCCACACGCCAGCCCCGCCACGCGCCAGCCCCGCCGGCCGAGGCCGGACTCGATACCCCGACAGGCCCTGCCGAAAGGGCCGTTCAGTCCCACGGTGACGGACCTTCGGCACCCCGCGAATCCCTCTCCGAGCGACAAGAGTGAGCGGTGCCAGATCCGACCGGGCGGTCCACGAAGGGATCACCACCATGGCCGTACACGAACACCCTCACAAGGGCCAGGACTCCACCTGCCGTCGTTCGGCAGGAGCGGGACCGCCCCCGCGTTCCGGTCGTCGGTACGGGCACGCACCGACACGCACACCGCGCGGGCCTGCGCCTTCGCGTTCCCGCACCTGCTCGCTGGATTCGTCTTCCTGCGCGCCGTCCCCGGCAAAGCCTTCGGCCTCGGCCACGCCGCCCCGTCCGGCAAGGGCTGAACCCACAGCGGCCCGCCGACCAAAAGCTCCCTCAGCGGCACGGCCGCCGGACCGCAGCTGACTGGCGCTGACCGCAAGAGGTACGGCGGG
>NZ_FMDK01000022.1 GCF_900091995.1 Streptomyces sp. MnatMP-M17 | reverse complement strand
CGCCAGTCTCTTGTTCTAGAGACTGCCGGTCTGTTATGTTGGGCATAACAGACCGGCAGTCTCTAAGGAGATTCGATGTACACCGTCCCTGACCAGTCCGGAAAGTTCGCTGTGGTGACCGGCGCTAACAGCGGCACCGGCAAGGAGACCACTCGCCGCCTCGCCGAGGCCGGCGCACACGTTGTCCTCGCTGTGCGTACTCCCGCCAAGGGCGAGCAAGCCAGGGCTGACATCCTCGCGCGCCACCCCGAGGCGAAGCTGGAGGTCCGCCGCCTTGACCTCGCCGATCTGGCGTCGGTGCATGACTTCGCCAACAGCCTGATCGCAAGCGGTACCCCGCTTGACCTGCTTGTGAACAACGCGGGCGTGATGGCCCCCTCGAAGCGGATGACAACCGCCGATGGCTTCGAGCTTCAGTTGGGCAGCAACTATCTCGGCCCCTTTGCGCTGACCTTGCGCTTGCTGCCGCTCCTGCTGGCCGCCGACCACCCGCGGGTCGTGACGATGAGCAGCGGCACAGCGAACTTCGGCCGGATCGACTTCGACGACCTCCAGTGGGAGCGCCGCCGCTACAGCCCCATGATGTCCTACGGGCAGTCGAAACTGGCCGACCTGATGTTCACCCAGCAGCTCGCGGCCGTCGCGGCCGAGCATCACTGGGACCTGCTCAGTGTCGCCGCGCACCCCGGCTCCACGCGGACCAACCTGCAGACGGCCGGGGCGAGTCTCGGCCAGGACAAGACCGCCCGCCCCTGGTTCGCACGCTTCGACATCTTCCCGACCCAGGAGGTCGAGCAGGGCGCCGAGCCGGAGCTCTATGCCGCGACGAGCCCGGATGTCACCGCCGGCGGCTACTTCGGCCCGACCGGCCGGATGGGCCTGGTCGGCCCAGCGGGCAAGGTCCGCCCCACCCGGCGTGCGCTTGACAAGGCTGCTAACGCCCGGCTCTGGACCGAATCCGAGCGGCTCACCGGCGTCACCCTGGCCGAATGCGCGTCGTGAGGGTCGGCCCCGGCGGCACGTGTTCGCTCTGAGACGGCCCACTCTCGGGTCGTGCAGGGCCTGCAGGCCCAACGTCCCCACCGCCCACAAGCGGATCTGCGGACGGGCGCACAAGGAGGAGAGGGGCGTCTTGGCGCCTGTTGGATCCACACCGACCCTGGGCGCGCCGCGGCAGGCCCTTCGGCGCGCCGATCGCCCACGGCTACCTGACTCTCTCCGTGTCCATCCCGCTGTTCACCGAACTGCTGGACGTCCAGGGCGTGACGACGAAGGTTGACTACGGCCTGAACAAGGTCCGCTTCCCCGCACCGGTCAAGGTGGGCTCCCGCGTCCGGCTTGTGGCGCGCCTTGCCGAGGTCGAGGACATCCCCGGCGGCTTGCAGATCACCATCGACGCCACGATCGAAATCGACCTGGCCCCCGACGGCCGGGCGATCGCCGGCCACATGGTTCCAGCGAGGACAACGGCGAGCGAGGAAAGACGCGAGCAGCAGGCCGTACCCTCAGGGCAGGCAGGGCTGGGACAGCACCTGTTCCGCCCATATCGTCTTGCCGGTTGCCGAATAGCGAGTGCCCCAGGAAGAAGTCAACTGGGCCACCAGCAGCAGACCACGGCCTCCCTCGTCGTAGACGCGAGCACGACGCAGATGGGGAGCAGTGGTGCTGGCGTCGGTAACCTCACAGATCAGGTTCCTGTCGCGAATCAGACGCAGGTGGATGGGTGGATCGGCGTAACGGATCGCGTTCGTGACGAGCTCACTGACTACCAGTTCCGTGACGAAAGCCGTCTCCTCCAGATTCCACGCGGCGAGCCGCTCCGCGGCAAACGCGCGCGCGTCAGCGACCGCGGCCGGGTCGGGAGGAACATCCACGGTGGCAACATGCTGGGCGCCGAGCGCATGGGTGCGGGCCACGACGAGAGCGATGTCGTCAAAGTGGTGTTCCGGCAGAGCACCGAGGATGGTGTCACAGACGTTGTCCAAGGAAGTTGCAGGCTGGGCAAGAGCGTTGCGAAGCTGGGCGATTCCCCAGTCCATGTCCCTGTCGCGTGATTCGATCAAGCCGTCGGTGTAGAGGGCGAGCAGAGCGCCCTCAGGCAGGGTGAGTTGAGTCGCTTCGAACGGCAGGCCGCCCAAGCCGAGGGGAGGACCCGCCGGCACATCGAGGAACTCGACGGTGCGATCGGGTCTCACCAGGGCGGGGCCGGGGTGCCCAGCACGGGCCAGCGTGCACACCCGGGAAACGGGATCGTAGACGACGTACAGGCAGGTGGCACCGAAGCCTCCGGCGGCCTCCGCAGCCGGGTCGTACTGTGAGGCGTCGCCAGCGCTTGCTTCCGTCGAATGGCGGACAACGAGGTCGTCGAGGTGGGTGAGCAGTTCATCCGGGGGCAGATCCATGTCGGCGAGAGTGCGCACCGCGGTGCGCAACCGTCCCATGCTGGCCGAAGCATGGATCCCGTGCCCCATCACGTCGCCCACGACCAGCGCCACTCTGGCGCTGGACAGAGGGATGACGTCGAACCAATCACCGCCCACACCAGCCAGGACGTCGCTGGGCAGGTAGCGAAAGGCAACGTCAATCGCGGCTTGGACAGGGGGCCGCTGGGGCAGCAGCGACCGCTGCAAGGCCACTGCCGTTTCGCGCTCGCGGGTATACCGGCGTGCGTTGTCCACACAGACCGCAGCCCGGCCGGTCAGTTCTTCCGCAAGCAGGAGATCGTACTCGTCGTAGCCCTCCGGACTCCTGTGTCGGGCAAACACGGCTACACCCAGAACGGTTCCCCGGGCCCGCAGGGGCGCCGCAAGCACCGAATGGATCGCGAATTCGCCGACCTTTCGGGCGCAGCCGGGGAACTCGGCCAGCCACCTCGCGAACTCAGGATCGGTGGATGAGCGCTGGACTACCTCGCCGGCAGTCACCGCCCGTGCCGCGAGCGAGTACTCCGGGTGGAAGCCTGCTTCGCCTGGTTTGCGTGTCGACTCGGGACAGCCCTCCAGGACGGACTTCATGGCAACTCGACGGAAGGCGATGGATCCGCTGATCGATCCAGGAGCCGGCTCCTCACCACGGACCACGGACTCGAGCAGGTCAACACTGACGAAGTCCGCGAACTCCGGGATGGCCACGTCTGCAAGTTCCTGGGCCGTCTGGGCCACGTCCAAGGTGCTGCCGATATGGGCGCTGGCGGCGTTCAGTATTTGCAGCCGTTTATGCGCCCAGTGCTGCGTGGTTATGTCGTGCGCGGTGATAGCGACTCCCCGAACACAACCGTTCTCGTCCTGCAGCGGGTACATGTGGTTGGACCAAGCGTGCTTGCGTGTCTCGCCCGGGACCCGGAGGTAGTTCTCGAGACACTGAGGCTCCCCGGTGTCCCTCACCCTGGCCATGGCCTGCCCGACTTCGGCGACTTCGGAAGCGAAGGGGAGGAAATCCGCGCTTCGCAGTCCGCGCAGATCAGCCTCCGTGAGATTCATGGTGCGCTCCGCGGAGCTGTTGGCTCGACGCAGGCGCAGATCCGTGTCGAACACCGCCATGGAGCACGGCGACTGCTCGTAGCTCTGCACCATCAGTGCATGATCCTCCGGCTCGACACCAGTACGAGTGAGGGGGCAGACCAGGAGCCAGCCGAGGCTGTGGCCGTCCTCGACATAGCGGTGGGCGAGGACCTTCACCACTACTCGGTGACCGTCCCGGTGACGCAACGCCAGGCTGCCGTGCCATCTGGCCCAGCCCTGAAGCGTCGGCAATGCCTCCGCGGGGACCTCTTCGTCCAGGAGGGAGACCGCTGAGCTGCCGAGGATCTCAGCCGCCGGATACCCCAGTAGCTTTCGGGCTCCCTCGTTCCACAGAGTGACGACGCCGTGTTCGTCCACGGCCGCCCTCGCCGTATCTGTGCCGTCGTCTGAGAAGTCCGGCCACTCGATGCCAGGGACGCGCTGCTCTTCCATCGCCTTTCGTCTCCCCGCATATCCAGCGTCCAGACGCACGCGCACTGCGTCCATCGCACGCCGACCAGCACTGGTACCTCCATGCTGCTCCCAAAGGGGGACCACCGCAGGGCTATACCGCATATGGCTGAGCGTGCCGCTCGAAAGCGGAGGCAGCAGCCTTGCCCGTTCCCTTCTGCGCGGCAGTGGTGACGAGACCCGCGAGGAGCAGGCCGAGACACCCGACCACCGCACGCGCGCCGGAACGTCGGACGCTATCGGATCCCAGACACCGCCTGATCAGGAGCCGGCGGTGATTCGATGCGGAAGGCGGCGGTCGGCGACAGCCAGCACAGCGCCGACGAGACTGGTCGCGACCAGGAGATTCGCAATGGTGTGCAGGCCGGCCGTATTGACCGCATGTGCGTAGGTGAGGCTGATGAGACTGGAGGAGAGAATCGCGCCTGAGTAGGTAAAGGTACGCAGGAGCCCGGCCGCAGTGCCGATCTGGTCAGCGGGGGCCTGGGCATACAGAGCCGCTTGGTTGCCGAGAGCGGACAGCGCGAAGCTGAAACCGAAGGCGATCATGATGAATATGATCGGCACCAGCGGTGTGTGGATATTCGCCCAGCGCAGAGCGAAGCCCACCCCGAGGGCGATCACCGAGGCAGCGATCAGCGGGCGGCGTATCAGGTTCCGCCGGGAGACTGGCCGCGAGACGACGACCGCGACCGCCGATATCGGCAGCATGACGAGGCCCGTGACGATGGCGGACAGGCCCTTGCCTTCCTGGAGCCACTGGGTGAGCCCGTACATCAGGCAGTAGGCGCCGAACATGCTGACGACCGTGCGCAGGTAGGTGAGGCCGAGGGACCGGTTGGCCACCAGCATGCGGACATCGATGAGGGGGGCCGTGGCATGTCGTTCCCAGCCGATCAGGGCTGCGAACAGGACGAGGGCGACACCCAGGGCGATCCAGCTCGGGTGCTGGAGGCCCATCAGGAAGATGAGCAGCGCGGTGAACGCCCCACCGAACAGGAGGATCCCGGCCGGGTCGGTGTCCGAGGCGACGGCCCGCAGTTTGCGCTGTGCTCCGCCGCGTGCGTCCCTGGGGATCCAGCGCCAGGCCATGGCCAATGTGATGAGAGCGAGCGGGATGTTGATCGCGAAGGTGACCTGCCAGTCGGCTGCCTCGACCAGCAGTCCGCCAAGGGGCAGACCGAGGGCGGCTGTGATCTGGGCGGCCAGGGTCAGGTTGCCGAGCACGCTGCCCGGGGCGTTCACGCCCGCCTGGTCCGCGCGCGCCCGGATCAGAAGCATGGCACAGGGATATCCGGCGGACGTGCCCACACCGATGATGACGCGGGCCACGATCAGCATCGTCAGGTTCGCCGCGGCGCTGCCGATGATGCCACCGGCCAGGACCAGGAGGATGCCGGTGAGGAATACACGACGAGCACCGAAGCAGGCGGCGAGCTTGCCCATCGTCGGCTGGGCGATCGCACTGGCCACGTACAGGACAGCGACGAGGACGGTGGTGCGACCGGTGGAGATGTCGACGGCCTGGGCGATCGGGACCAATGCTGTGGCGATGATGCTGCTGTTGATCGGGTTGAGGGTGGATCCCATCAGCAGGGGGGTTACGAATCTCCAGGTGAAGGGCGATTCGGTCGGTGGCACATCTGCTGGCTTCTCACGTGCGCGGGTCGTGCTCACGAGGTCACAGATCCTTTCACCGGACCGGTAGGCAGACCTTCCATTTGGTATTACACAGGCTATCTGAACAGATAGCCTGTGTATATGGGGGTCTCGGTGGAGCGGTCGTGGTCGCCGGTAACTTTGCGCTTATGAGCATCGAGGAGGGGGACGCTGCAGCCCAGGCGTCCGCCCTGGCATCCGGTCTGGCAATGGCCATGACAAGACTGAGGGCGCGTCTGCGGACCGAGACCAGTTCCCAGGCCGGCCGGTGGACGGGGCGCTGGAGTTGGGCTCAGCTGGCCACGCTGACTCGCATCATCGAGAACGGTCCGGTGACGGCCAGTGAGCTGGCCAAGGCGGAGAACGTGCGTCAGCAGTCAATGTCCGAGATCCTTACAGCGCTGCGCAAGGACGGTCTCGTGCGCACCGAACGGGATCCCGAGGACGGGCGCAAGGTGCTGCTCATCGCGACCCCGGAGGGGGAGGAAATCAGCCGTGAAGTGAAGGCGACCCGAGACGCCTGGCTTGCCTCTGCGCTCCGTGACGACGTGACCGAGACGGAGCGTGAGACGCTCGAGGCGGCCATCCATATCATCAACCGGCTTGCCGAAGGCAGGAGCTGAAAGTTGAAAGCGGAACGCGGACGCCCCCCATACGTGGGCGTCCGCGGACTGTGTTCCAAGGCCGTCTTCGGGGCGGACGGGTGCTGCCCGAAGCATGCCCGTCCGCCCGGCCCTGCGGGCTTCCCCTGTACCGGACCACGTACCTGGTCCGGGGCGGCGGCCAGCTCTGCGGGCACATCGCTGGTTGCCCCGCGGGCTGCCGGCAGTTCCGTGACCGCCCGTCGCTCATCAGATAGAAGCTCGCGCCCACGGCTGAGATCGTCAGTTGCTGTGGGCGCGAGGATCACGGGGCTCCCGAACACCAGCCCCCTGCGGGGCGGGCTCTCGGGCAATTGGCGGATGCCGTCAAGGTCTTCGAAAAGCTCCGCGCCGAAGGGCGCGTCACGAACGGCCGAGCGCCGGCATCAGGTGAGGAAGCCGCCGTCTACGGCCAGGTGGGCGCCAGTGATGTACGAGGCGTCATCCGACAGAAGGAAAGCGACTGCTGTGGCGATCTCCCGGGGTTCGCCCAGGCGCTTGGCGGCGATGATGGCCGCCGTGGCTTCCGTCTCCTGCTGGGTCGCGGCGGCGAGCATCGGGGTGGCGATGACGCCGGGCTGGAGCTCGTTGATCCGCACTCCGCGAGCAGCCCAGTCGTTGGCGGCGGAGCGGGTGATGCCGCGGATGCCGTGCTTGGATGCCGAGTAGGCGGCCCGGAACGGCAGACCGCGGTCGGCGTAGACACTGGAGACGTTGACGATCGCCCCGCCGCCAGAGGCTTCGATGGCAGGCAGCTCAGCCTTCATGCCGTAGTAGATGGAGGACAGGTTGGTGGCGATCGTGTTGTCCCACACGTCGTTGGGCAGGTCGGGGAGGTCGCGGTGCTCGCTGCTTATGCCCGCGTTGTTCACCGCGAAGTGCAGGGCGCCGAAGCTGTCCACAGTGGCAGTGACGGCATGCTGCATGGCGTCACTGTCGGACACGTCCGCGGGGATGCAGATGGCCTCACTGCCGACCTTGGTGACGGCGGCCGCCACCTCGTGCAGCGGCGTTTCGCGGCGACCCACCAGGGCCACCTTGGCACCGCGCTCGGCGAGAAGAATGGCGGTGGCCGCGCCCATACCGGTGCCGGCGCCGGTGACTATGGCGACCTTGTTCTCGAATTCTCTGTCTCGGGACATGGCTGTGCCCTACCTTTCGGGTGGGTTCGAAATGATCATTCGTAAGATCAGCGGAGACCAGGACCTCTGGGTATGGCTGATGACTGTGTGGCTCGGATGGGATCGGCCTACTGACCCTGATCTGCTAGGCGGAGACGGACTCGGTCACGTTCCGCCACTCCGCGTCGGTGTTGGCGAGGGCCTGCGCAAAGCCCGTCGCGTACTGGTAGGCGTCTGCGCCGATCAGGAGCCGCAGCGGGGCGTCCTCGCGACCGGCGATCTCATGAACCACCTGGGCGACCTTGGCCGGATCGGAGGCCTCTATGCCAGAGGCGTTCCTGAGCATGTCGGCGAAGGCGCCGACGGTGGGCTGGTAGGGCTCGCTGACCGGCGGGATGCTCATGGACGAGCCGGCCCAGTCGGTGCGCATGCCGCCCGGCTCGATGACAGTGACCTTGATGCCCAGAGGGGCGACCTCCTGGGAGAGGACGGTGGAGAAGCCGCCGACGGCCCACTTCGCGCTCTGGTAGGCGGACAGGCCCACGGAACCGATCCTGCCGCCGACCGAGGAGACCTGGATGATGTGTCCGGAGCCCTGCTGGCGCAGGAGGGGCAGGACGGCCTTGGAGACCAGCGCGACGCCGAAAAAGTTGGTCTCGACCTGAGCACGGAAGTCGTCGACCGAGATGTCTTCGACGGCGGCGAGGTTGCCGTAGCCGGCGTTATTGACCACGACATCGAGGCGGCCGAAGGCTTCCGTGCCCTGCTGCACGGCCTGGAGGATGTTCTCGTAGTCGTTGACATCGAGGGCAACGGGGCGGATGCGGTCGCCGTAGCGGGCGACGAGGTCGTTGAGCTGGGCGGGCTTACGGGCGGTGGCGACCACCTGGTCGCCGGCCTCCACTGCTGCCTCGACGATCGCACGGCCCAGGCCGCGCGAGCTGCCAGTGACAAACCAGACCTTGGACATGAGGATTTCCATCTCTTGAGGGAGGTTCCCCGAAGGTATTAACAGACCATCGGGCTCTTGGGGGGAACGTAAGGTACTGCTGGTCTAATGTCAAAAGACCGGAGGTCTGTAGTATGGAGGGATGTCGACCTTTCAGCGTGCTCGCAGCGAGGGGCAGCGTGAGCTCCGGAGGCGAGCGATCCTTGACATCACGGCCGCGATGCTTGACGAGATGCCGGTCGGCGAGGTCAGTCTCAACGAACTGAGCCGACGTGTCGGACTGGCTAAATCCAACGTGCTGCGCTACTTCGAATCGCGCGAAGCCATCTTGCTGGAGCTGTTGGACCGCGCATGGAAGCAGTGGATAGACGATCTGCCTGAGTCGGTGGCCCCCGAAATCGACTCGGGCGCTGCCGTTGGGGATCGCGGTGATCGGCTCGCCGACGTCCTTGCTCGATCCCTGGAGGAGCGCCGAGTCCTGTGCGACCTCTTCAGCGCGCAGGCCGGCGTGCTGGAGCGCAACGTCTCGGCCGAAGTGGCCGGCCGCTGGAAGCGGACAGCAATCGGCAACGTCGAGGCCATGGCTGCACTGGTGCGCCGCTGGCTCCCCGAACTGGGCGACGCCGCCGCGGTGTTCTGCGCTCAGGTCATCATGGTGGCCGGCGCGGTATGGATCCATGCCCGCCCGTCCGCCGCCATGCTCGACGCCTACGACGCCGACCCTTCCCTGGCCGGGCTGCGCATGGACTTCGCCCCCGTCCTGCGGACTGTGCTGGCCACCTTGACAGCCGGCACGCTGGCCCGCGCTGCGGCGTTGTGACGATGTGGCGCGAGGGGGCGTCCCGTCTGGCCGGACTCACGGCGCCTCCTGGATGGACAGCAGTTCCACTTGAATAGTGTCTATTGTGACTATCTTTATAAGGTTCGCAAGTGGTTGGGCAGGGCTTCTGGCCCGCATGAGGTGCATCGGTCTGGCCGGGTGCCGAGGGCATCGCCCAGCGAGGCGCCGCCGGCGATCGGCCAGGACGGGGCCTGTCGAGACCATCCGGCTGCTCGGCCGAAGAACGCTCGATAGCTGACACGCGGTCCGCGTGCGATCGGGCGCGGAAACGCTCCTCATGCCCCGTCCTGCACCTGAGGTGTTCGGAGAATTGACTCAGCGGGACGCGGCGCGTGCCCCCGGCAGGCCGGGCGGGCGCAGGCCCGATGGCCGAGCCGGGCGGGGGCGGCCGCTTCGAGCATTTCCCGCAGGCATCGACGGCCCGGACACCCTGCCCTGCGCCCAAAACATGCGGTCACCGGTCCTGCCTTCCGGACCCTCGGTAGAAACAGCCTGTCGCCTTGCCGTAGCAACCGGCGCCGCCCCGACCGTTTCACGCCGGAGATACGGCCACATTGCTCCTGCCTTGGCGCTCGGTCAGGCGCCCCCAGGCCATCTCACGCGTCGGGGACCCGGTCGAGGTCCGGGTCGGTTCGGGTTACCCAGGCTGCTTCCCAGGCGAACAGGCTGTGTTCGGTGTCACCGAGGTCGACGTTGACGACGTAGCGGAAGCCCGCAGCCTCCGCCGCCGCCACGCGGGATGATTCGTCGGCAGGCACCGCGAGAACAAGGCGCCGGCACTGCGGGTCGGTGAGGGGTACCGCCTCAATAGCCTCGGACAGCACATTGGCCAGGAACTCGATGCCGCAGCCGTCAACTTGGAGTTCGAGATCGTGGAGTCCCACGGGATAACTGGCACGCAGCCGGCCTGCGGCACAGCGCTCCACGTGGACGGCAGCCGTGTCCGCGCCCCTTCCGATGATCATGTCCTGCGCGTGACGCCGCCGATGCAGCAGTTCGGTGTGCCACTGCGGAGCGAGCTGCAGATCGGGTATCGGGGGAACGGGGATCATGTCACTGCTCCTCCGCCGCGACCTGGCGGATGACGGGTTTGTCGAGCTTGCCGGAGCCGTTGCGCGGCACGGCATCCACGACCTTCAGACGGCGCGGCAGCTTGTACCTGGCCAGATGACGGGCCGCGTGGTCGCGCACATCGTCCAGCGTGATGCGGGACCCCTCGGCAACGGCGATCACCGCGGCGACGGTCTCGCCCCACTGCGGATCGGGAACGCCGACCACAGCCACGTCCAGCACACCCGGCATGGTGGCGAGCGCGTGCTCCACCTCGGCGGGGTACACGTTCTCGCCACCGCTGATGATCATGTCTTTGAGGCGATCCACGACGTACAGACAACCGTCGTCGTCGAGGTAGCCGATGTCCCCGGAGTGGAACCACCCCTCGGAGTCGTACGCGGCCGCGGTCGCCTGGGCGTTGTCCCAGTAACCGGCGAACACATTGGGGCCCCGGACCACGATTTCCCCGCGCGTGCCCGGGGCGACGGGCTCATTGGTGAGAACATCGACGACCCGGACCTGGGTGTAGGGCATGGGGATGCCCGCCGAGCCGATCTTGTCGAGGGTGTGTTCGGCGGGGAGATGGGTGGCGAACGGTGCGGTCTCGGTCAGTCCCCATGCCTGCTGGAGCAGCAGGCCACGGCTGGCGTACTGCTCGACCAGGGAGGGCGGCACCGGGGCGCCCGCGACCACGACGGCACGCAGGTGACTCAGGTCGTTGTCGAAGAAGCCAGGGACCCGGGAGAGGGCGGTGAACATCTGAGGCACGCCGAACACGGAGTTGACCTTCAGACGTACCAGGTCATCGGCGCACGTCTGAGGGTCGAAGGTCCGGCGTACGACCACGGTGCCGCCGCGGGTGAGGGTCCGCAGCGCGAAGCTGTTCAGGGCACCGATGTGGAACAGCGGCGCGGCAGCGTAGGTGGTGTCGCCACGCTGGGTGTTGAGATGGAGCTCGACGTTCACCGAGTTCCACCAGGCGTTGCCGTGGGTGAGGACGACGCCCTTGGGCGTTCCGGTGGTGCCTGAGGTGAACATCAGGATGGCCGGGTCGTCGGCGTGCTTGGCAACGACGGCCACGGTCGGTTCGGCGTCGGCGATGAGCGCAGCCCAGGGTTCCCAGCCGTGCTCTGCGGTGCCGGCTGGTACTTCTGGGTCGTCGTCGACCAGGAGGAAGCGGCTCAGGGAGGTCTTGTGGCGTACCCGGTCGACGCTTGCGCGGTGGCCTTCCTCGCAGATGATCACCTGGCAGGTGCTGCTCTTCAGGACCTTGGCGAGTTCGGGGTCGGCGAGGCGGAAGTTCACCGGGACGAACAGTGCGCCGATCCGGAAGGCGGCGAGCATCGTGACGAAGAAGGCGGAGCTGTTCAATCCCAGGTAGGCGATGCGAGAACCGTCGCGGGCGCCGCCGTCGGCGAGCACGGTGGCCAGTCGTGCGGCCCGGTCGTCGAGCTCGCGGAAGGTGAGGTCGCCGCCGGGGTAGTCGAGAACGACAGTGTCACCGTGGTAGCGGGCGTTGCGGGCGACGGCCGCAGCGGGGTTCAGGTCGACCGTGAGGCCGGAGTTGTGTGGGTGGGGCGTGGTCACGGGGGCTCCTCGTTGAGCTCAGAGGTGGTCGCCGCCGGCGGCGGTGGCGAAGCCACGGACGCCGATCCCGCCGTCGACGGAGATCGCCTGGCCCGTGATGGGGCCGCTCTGCTCGCGAGCGGCCAGCAGGACGTACGAACCGGTGAAGTCGCGCGGGTCGGTGCTGGAGTCGTGCAGGGGGATGGGGGGCGGCGGCGCGCCCGGGCTCTTCTTCGCGAATGAGGCCGACAGGGAGCGCTCGTTCAGGTCCAGGGCCTGGGGGCCGCGCAGGTCGGTGTTCATGCCGCCGCAGGCGACGCCGTTGACGCGGACCTTGGGAGCGAGTTCGTAGGCCAGCTCCTTCATCAGGCCGAGGCAGGCGTGCTTGCTGGCGGTGTAGAGCGGGCCGCCGCCGTTGACGTAAAAGGAGGCGTTGGACAGCGTCATGACGATGCTGCCGCGCGTTTTGACCAGTTCCGGCCAGGCCGCCTGCGCCGCCAGAGCGTAGCCCTTGACGTTGATGGAGAAGATCTCGTCGAAGGCGGTGTCGAGTTCCTGCGCCGACAAGCGGGTGAGTTGGCGTTGGTAGTCCCACACGCCGGCGTTGGCGACCAGGGTGTCCAGCTTGCCGAAGCGCTCCACGGTGGCGGCGACCGCGGCGTGCAGGGCCTCGGAGTCACGCACGTCGGCGGCGACGGTGTGGAAACGCCCGGGCGTCCGGGAGGCTTCGGCGACTTCGTCGAGCCGTGCCTTGTCCCGGCCGATGATGGTCACGGAGGCGCCCTCGGCCACGAAGCGTTCGGCGACCGCGCGGCCGATGCCCGATCCGCCGCCGGTGATCAGCGCGCTGTATCCTTCCAGCCAGCCGCCGCTCACGATGCCTCCTCCGCGAGGAAGCCGGTGACCAGCGTCTCGAACTCGCGTCGCCGTTCAAGCTGTACCCAGTGCCCGCAGCGGCCGAAGACATGGAGCTGGACGTCGCGGATCTGCTTGAGCATCAGATGGGCGCCGTCAAGGGTGATGGTGCGGTCGTCGCGGCCCCACAGCAACAGGGTCGACGCCTTGATCTTGTGCAGGTCCCGCCAGAGCGGGTCCATGCCGCCGCGCTGAGCGAAACCCGCGTTGTAGAGGTGGTAGAAGGCGATGTGACTGTCGTCGAGGGAGGCCTCGTAGCGGGCCTTGATCACATCGGCGCCGAACTGCTTGTGGTCGAAGACCATGGTGCGGATGAAGGCATCCATTTTCTTCTCGCTGGGACCGGTGCCGTTGTAGTAGCGGAACATCTCCTTCTGGCCTTCGGTGGGGGTGGGACCGAAGGGCAGCCAGCCGCCACCGGGTGCCATCAGCACCAGCCGGGTCACCCGCTCGGGATGCTGCTGGGCCATGGCGATAGCGGCGGCTCCGCCAAGGCTGTTGCCGAGCAGGTGGAAGGTGCCGATGCCGAGGGAGTCCAGGGCCTGGTGCAGGGCGTCGACGGTGATCTGGGTGATGGACCGCTCGTCGAGGTCCTGCTCGGTGGGCCGATAGCTGTCGCCAAAGCCGGGCTGGTCGGGCAGCAGGACGCGGAAGTGCCGGGCGAGTTCGGGCAGGTTCTGGCGGTAGTTGCTGACGCCGGAGGCGCCGGGGCCGCCTCCGTGCAGCATGACGAGGACCGGGCCCTGGCCGGTCTCGGCGACGGCGATCTCGCCGAGCGAGGTGGCCACGCGGTGGTGCTTGAGTTCGAGGTCGGTCACAACGGTTCCGATCGGGAAGGGGTGAAGCGGGCTTAGAAGAAGGTGGAGATGTTCTTCGCCTGGAGTATGTTCTGGTCGAGCAGGATCGTCCGGCGGGCTACGCGCAGGCCGTCCCGGGTGCGGCGCAGGATGTCGGTGCGGCCGCCGGCGAACACGTTCTCCTCACGCTCCAGGCGATTGCGGTAGACGAGGAACGCGGAGCGCACCAGAAGATCGTCCTCGGCGAAGTCGGGGTTCTCCTCCGGGTCGATGTGGCGCACCAGCACGTTGGTGACCAGATGCCGGGTGCGGGAGGGCGGGTCCTCGGCCCAGGCCATGCCGGAGTCGAAGCGGCGGATGCGCCAGGCCAGGCTCTCCTTGGTCTCGTCGTAGAAGGCCGCCTCGCCCCGGGCGGCCACGGACAGAGCCTGCTGGCGGCGCAGCCGATTGGTGCGTGTGGGCATCCAGTAGTCGAGATCTTCGGCGAGCAGGCCGAGCCAGTCGGTGTAGCGGCCGGCATCGAGGAGGTCGGCCTCCTCGTAGTAGAACTGCTCGACCTCGAAGTGGGTGTCGTGGTCGGCCCGCGCTCCGGCGCGGGAGGTGCTCGTGCTCACGGTGTCGTTCGGTCCCTTGTGCGTCGCGGCGGCCTGGGCGGTTCCGGTGTGCGGCATGTCAACCTCGCAGCAACGAACGGAGATTGACGGACGGGTCGGCCAGACGGCCGGCATCGGCCGGCATGCGGCGGTCGATCATGCGGCGAGCCGCACGGACGGCGGTGGAGTCGTCGACGGAGGCCGCGGCGACCACGCGTCCGTCCCGCAGCCCGAACACCGAGAAGAACGGATCCTCGAAGGAACCGCGGGTGACGGTGTGGGACGCGGACGCCATGTGTCCCACACTCTCGACGTGTCTGTCGTGCCGGTCGGTCCAGAACCATGAGGCCGTCGGGGCAGGCTGTGCCGTGCCGAGGATGCTCGCCGCCGCACGGGCACCGTCCTGCTGCGCTGCCTCCCAGTGTTCGGCGCGTGGCAGGAGCACACCGTCGGCTCCCCGGGCCCGTGCCGGATCCCCCACGGCCAGGATGGCTGGGTTCGACGTCACCTGGCCGGCGTCCACCACGATGCCCCGGGCCACTTCGAGCCCTGCCTGCTCGGCCAGTGCGGTGTGCGGAACCATGCCGACGCCCAGCAGGACGGCGTCGTAGGTCTGTGCCGGGCCGCCGTCGGCCAGCAGCGCCTCGACGCCTGCCGCGCCGCGGTCGGTGAAGGACTCCACCACCGTCTGCCGGGCCGTGACGCCGTTGCGGGCGTGCAGGCCGTGCACCCACTCGGCGAGTTCGGGCCCGAAAGCCGCGGCGAGCGGTACGGCGACCGGGTCGACGAGGGTGACCGCGCAACCCAGCCGCACGGCGGTGGAGGCGCTTTCCGCGCCGACGAGACCGGCGCCGACGACGAGGAGTCGGGCCCCCGGGACCAGGGCGGCGCGCAGCCGGTCGGCGTCCTCGGAGGTGCGCAGCACATGGACGCGCTCGCTGTCCGCGCCGGGAATCGGCGGGGGGGGGGGGGGC
>NZ_FMDK01000203.1 GCF_900091995.1 Streptomyces sp. MnatMP-M17 | reverse complement strand
ACGCTTTAGTGTCCGGACACGCACCTCCTACGACCCCGACCCCCTCCCGCCGCACGCCCTGTGCGGCTCGTGCCGGGCCGCATACCCAGCCCGTCCGGCGTTTGAGGACGGACCGGCCAACCCCGGCACCGGGTTCCCGGACTGTGGGGCAAATTCCAGCCCGTCCGGCGATTGAGGACAGAACCGCGCCCCGGAACCACGGCCTCTCGCCGGGAGGCGTTACGTTGACGTGGATCGTTCACATCCGTAGCCTCCATTTCCGTACGTAGATCACACCCACGTAGGGAGACGATCACATGGCGCACCCCACCGCCGACACGGCACCCGCCGGAGTGCTCCATGGCTGATCCGACCATCGCCGAGGTCCGTCTCACGCCGATCCTCGTGACCGATCCGCCGCTGCTCAACACCCAGGGCGTGCACCAGCCGTACACTCCGCGGCTGATCGTGGAGGTGGTCACGGCCGACGGCGTGACGGGGATCGGCGAGACGTACGGCGATACGAAGTACCTGGAGCTGGCAAGGCCGTTGGCCGAGCGGCTGCCCGGTCACCGGGTCACCGATCTGAACGGACTGTTCGCGCTGGCCGACGAGGTGGCCGTCGATGCCTCGCGGGTGGACGACTCCGTCGACGTCGGCGGGCTCCGGGGCGTGCAGACCGCCGACAAGCTGCGGCTCTCGGTCGTCTCGGGCTTCGAGGTGGCGTGCCTCGACGCGTGGGGCAGGGCGGCCGGTATGCCCGTGCACGGGCTGCTCGGCGGCAAGGTCCGCGACCGCGTCGAGTACAGCGCGTATCTCTTCTACCGCTGGGCCGAGCACCCGAACGGCGCGGGGGAGACCGATGACTGGGGCGCCGCCGTGGATCCGGCCGGCGTGGTCGCACAGGCCGAACGCTTCGCCCGTGACTACGGTTTCACCTCCTTCAAGCTCAAGGGCGGCGTGTACGAACCGGCCGAGGAGATCGCCGCCGTCCGCGCCCTGGCCCGGCGCTTCCCGGGACAGCCGCTACGGCTGGATCCCAATGGCGCCTGGTCCGTGGAGACTTCGCTCAAGGTCGCCGACGAGCTGCGTGATGTCCTCGAATATCTGGAGGATCCCACCAGCGGTACGCGGAACATGGCCGAGGTCGCCGCCCGCGCGCGGGTCCCGCTCGCCACCAATATGTGTGTCACCACGTTCGCCGAGATCCGCGAGGCGTTCACCACGGGCGCGGTCCAGGTGGTGCTGAGCGACCATCACTACTGGGGCGGACTGCGCAACACCCGTGAACTCGCCGCCATCTGCCGCACCTTCGGCGTCGGACTGTCCATGCACTCCAACACACATCTGGGGATCAGCCTGGCGGCGATGACCCACGTCGCCGCCACCGTCCCCAATCTCGACTACGCCTGCGACAGCCACTATCCGTGGCAGACCGAGGACGTCATCACGGATGCCTCGAAAGACCGGCTCACCTTCACCGACGGCCGCCTCGACGTCCCGGACGCTCCCGGCCTCGGTGTCGAACTCGACCGCGACCGGCTCGCCGTACTGCACCAGCGGTGGCTGGACGACGACGGCAGCATGCGCGATCGCGACGACGCGGCGGCCATGCGCGTGGCCCACCCGGAGTGGACGACACCGGCGGTTCCGCGCTGGTGACCCGGCGGCGTGATGGTGTTCGGTGTGATGGTGTGGACGGGCCCCGGAATTCGAGGACATCCGGGGCCTCGTTCGTGCCCGTCCCTACCACGCCACCGGCAGTGTGATCGGGAACCGCCGGATCGTCTCCGTATCCCAGCGCACCTCGTCGACCGGCACCGCCAGCCGCAGCCGTGGAAAGCGGTTCACCAGGCCGCCGATCGCGGCCTCCAGCTCCACCATCGCCAACGGTGCGGCGATACAGCGGTGTCCGCCCCAGCCGAAGGTCATGTGCGGAGTCGGCGTACGGTTCGGGTCGATGATGTCCGGGTCCGTGAACCGCTTCGGATCGCGGTTCGCGGTCAGATACGAGACATGGACGAAGTCGCCCGCCCGGATCGTCACGCCCTCGATCTCCACGTCCTCGGTGGCGATACGCGGGATGCCGACGCCCTTGCGGAACGGGATGAAGCGCAGCAGCTCGTCCAGTACCTGCGTGAGCTCCTCGGGCCGGCTCCGTACCTGCTCCATCAGATCCGGCCGGTTCAGCAGGATGTACGCGATATTGCTGATCTCGCAGGTCGCGGTGTCGTGCCCGCTCAGCATGAGCGTCAGCGCCATGACCGCCAGATCCTGGTCGTCAAAGGCGTCGTCGCCCTCCTTCGCGGCGGCCAGCGTGCTGATCAGATCATCGCCGGGACTGCGCCGCCGCTCGGTGACCAGCTTGCCGAAGTACTCGCGCAGAGCCGACTTCGCGTTCGCCGCGGCCTGTTGTGTCTCCGGTCCGGTGGAGAGAAGCTGGTGCGCGTACTCCTGCATGCTCGGCCGGTCCTCGGGCGCGATACCGAGCAGCTCGCAGATGGTGTGCTGAGGCAGCCGGTCCGAGAGATGGCTCACCAGATCGGCGGGCGAGCCGTGCTCGGCCATCTCGTCGAGCAGCCCGGCGGCGATTCCCTCGACCGCCGGCCGCATCCGGTCCACATGCCGCTTGGTGAACGCCTGCGAGGCCAGCTTGCGCAGCCGGGTGCTCCGTGGCGGATCGATGACGTTGATCGACTCCGGCGAGACGATCGGCTCCGGCGTCAGCCGCGGATAGTTCCGGCCGGTGATCGCCGCCCGGCTGAACCGATGATCGGTGGTCACCTGCCGCACGCCCTCGAACCCGGTGACCAGCCACGCGTCCGCGTCACCGTAGGGCAGCCGGATCCGGGTCACCGGATTCCTGGACATTAGCTCCGCGAGCAGAGGATCGAATTCCAGGCCCTCGCTGAAGTCGAACGGACAGGTGGTTGTTTCGCCGATTTCGGTCATCGCTTACTCCAGGACGGGCACGTTCGGTATGAACGGTGCGGTTGTCAGCAATGCATAATTACCTCCCCTATTTCGCGCATATGCCCTGCGCGCGGCAAATGGCCAGCCGACCACCCGTTGGAGTGCCCGCCTTACCAGGGCGCACCCTGTCCAGGCCCGGGTTGCGGCGAGAAGGCGCCATGGCCGTACTCCGGGGGCCGTCGGATGCTTCACTTGCTGAGGAGGTGTCTTTTCTGGCCTCTTCGCGGATCTTTGTGCGAATCGAAGGCGGGAGGGTCTGATGACGGTTGGACCGATGTGCGGGAATGCCGATGGCGGAGAGGGCGAGAAGAAGGACAAGCTTCCCGGCGAGCCCTGGAAACCACTTCCGCCGCCACCGCCGGACGGCGGACCGCCCCCGGGGGACGGAAAGCACTGCAAGTGACACTCATGTCTGAGCAGGAAGGCCGCGCCAGTGATGAGCTGGCGCGGTATCTCCTCGAACTCGAAGTTCTGACGCCTGAGTGGGCGAAAGTGTTCCGGGCCGTGCCCCGGTCGCTGTTCCTGCCGGATCTCTTCTGGGCGTACGACCTCACGACCGGCCGCAGTGAGCCCGTGGACAGGCGTGAGGACCCGGTCGGCTGGGAGGAGGCCGCGTACCGGGACATTCCGTTGGTCACCCAGTGGGACGACGGACAGCACACGGGCGCTGAACCAGGCTCCGCCGGTACCAGTTCGGCGAGCATGCCATCCGTCGTCGCGTCCATGCTGTGCGATCTCGACGTGAGCGACGGCATGCGGGTGCTGGAAGTGGGCACCGGCACCGGCTGGAACGCCGGACTCCTGGCCCACCGCCTGGGCGGCGCCAACGTGGTCAGCGTGGAGATCGATCCGGCAGTTGCGGCACGCGCCTCGGACGCGTTGACGCGAGCCGGACTCACCCCGCTGGTGGTCGAAGGGGACGGGCGGGACGGCTGGGCGGCGGGAGCACCGTACGACCGGGTGATCGCGACGGCAGGTGTACGGGCGCTACCGCCGCGCTGGCTCGAACAGACGCGCCCGGGCGGCACCATCCTCGCTCCGTGGGGCACCCACTACAGCAACCAGGACGCACTGGTCCGGCTGACCGTGGGCGAGGACGGCCGGGCCGTCGGTCCCTTCCTCCGCATGGTCGAGTTCATGAAGCTCAGGGATCAACGCCTCGACTGGAACCTGTTCCGAGGGCACGTCAAGGAGTTCCCGGGTGACGCCGATGTCTCCCGAACGTCTGTGCCACTGGCCGATCTGGGCGACCGTTACGAGACGCCCTACTTCGTGACGGGTCTCTGCGTGCCCGACTGCGCCCATGTCGTCAACGAGAGCGACTCGGGCGAGGCCGGCGACGCGAAGGCATGGTTCTTCGACTTCCGCAGCCAGTCATGGGCGGCCGTCGTCTTCACCCCGGGTGCCGCCGACGCCACGGTCTACCAGTCCGGGGCCCGCCGCCTCTGGGACGAGGTCGAGCGGGCCCTGACCTGGTGGATCGACCGTGGCAGACCGGAGTACGACCGGTTCGGACTCACCGTGGACCGGGACGGCAGTACGCGCGCGTGGCTGGACGATCCGTCGGACATCCTGCCGTTCGCCGAGCCGTGACCAGCGAGTGAACGCTGTGGCGCGGCGGCCGGCCGGTGAGCAGCCGACCGGTCAGCAGCCGCGCAACAGCGCCAGCGCGATCGAGCCGCCGAGCACGGTCACCGCGACGACATAGAGAGCCTGTGCCACGACGGGCCTCACTGCTTACGCTCCTCCTGGCGGCGCTGGTAGAGCGCAGCAAACGTACGGGTGGACCACGCCAACGCCCGCATGTGGTCGTAGGCATGGGCGGGCGAGACGTACGGATCGGGCCGGGCGTCGAGGTCGAGCAGCGCGTACGCGGTTCTGTACAGGGCACGCGCCTGCGGCGTATCGGTGTCGCCGAGGTCTTCGCCCAGGAGCAGGGCAAGGTGGCCGCGGAGTTCATGTGTCGTGGTGTCGACCCAGGCGCGCTTGGGAAGGCCGACCTGGCGGGCGAGGGCCTTCTCGACGGTGTATGAGACGGTCGCGAGGTCGACGGGACAGTCGGCGGGTCGATCAGCAGGCCGATCAGCCGGGCGACGGGACAGCGCGGCCACCAGCCGGCGCAGCGACGCCGTGTCCGTGGCGAACTTCAGTGCCCGCCAGTGCCAATGGGCGCCAGGCGTACGGCGATTGGGCGTCACGCGTCGGCCACCTCCTGAACGGCGACCGTGCACCACGTACACGTCCCACGCCTGCCCCACGCCCGCGCGAGCGCGGCGACCAGCAGCATGCCCCGCCCGTTCTCCTCCTCCGGCCCCGGCCGTCTGAGCTGGATACGCGCGGGAGAGTGATCGTCCACCTCGATCCGAACCTCCCCGGCGAGGTCGTACGAGACCGAGAACCGGACGCGGTCGCTGTGCGCGTGCACCACCGCGTTGGTGACCAGCTCACTGACCAGAAGCTGTACGGTCTCGACCTCGTCCGCACCCAGCCCAACGCCCTGCCGCAGAACCGCGCCGACGATCCGCCGCGTCTGCTGCGGCCGTTGAGCATCCGGCCGGAACGACAGGCTCAGGTGCAGCGCGTCCCGTATCCCAACGCCGTTGCGTTGGGCGGGATGTGCGCTCTGGGTCAGAGGAGTCATCGCGAGTCCTTGCCGTCGATCTGGTGGGACTGCCGCAGGGCAGACCATTGGCCCGGCGCCGGGTGCGTGCAGCTTGCTCACCGAATGTGCCGACTTGGATGCACACGGTGAGATGTGGGTATAGCCTCGCATCAGATCCGGCTTCCCGGAACGCTTCCGGCGAGATTCCGCGAGCAAGTTCTTATGTGAACTTGCGCCTGCACAGGGGCAGTTCATGCGAACCGGAGCACGCTCCCGCTCTGACGCAGAACGTTCCTTGCGGAGGCCGAACGAACGCCCACACACTGAGTGCACAAGGAGGACCGCGGATGATTACGGACATTGAGTCGGCATCGCCTGCTCTATGCCGTTTGCAGTTGGGCAGCGAACTGCGCCAACTCCGCCTGAAGGCTGGGCTGACCTCGCGTCAGGTAGTGAGGAAGCTCCTCTGGAGCCCGTCGAAGCTGACCCGGCTGGAGACAGGCGAGAACGCTGTTGTCGAGACGGCGGACGTCATGGCGCTGTGCCAGATCTACGGTGCCGATTCTGAGACGTGCGAGACACTGAAGGGGTACGCGGGCGTCACCAAGACGAAGCGGGATTGGTGGCAGTCGGCCCAGTATCGCCCGGTCGTCAGTCCTGGATTTAAGGCGTTTCTGGGTATGGAAGCCACGGCTTCATCCTTGCGCAACTACGAGTCCGAGTACGTACCGGGCCTGCTTCAGACCGAAGCGTATGTGCGGGTTATCCGTCAGCGGGCTTACGCCAACCTCAGCCAAGAGGAACTCGACCGCACGGTTACGTTGCGTACGACGCGGCAGGAGGTCCTCCATCGGAACCCGCCGCTGAAGTTCACGGCGATCATCAGCGAGGCCGTGCTGCATCGGCAGGTGGGAGGCCCAGAGGTGATGCGGGCGCAGTTGGCGCACATCGTGGAGGCCGCTTCCGCGCCCAACGTCCGGATTCAGGTGATCCCGTTCAAGGCCGGTGCTCATCGGGGGATGAACGGAGCGTTTGCGGTCTTCCAGTTCAGCGACAGGGTCTCTCTCAAGCCGATCGTCTACCTGGAGAATCTGGCTGACCATTGGGTGACGCGGCACGAGGCGGACGTGGAGCTCTACGAGGACGCGTTCACAGACCTACAAGCTCTTGCTCCGGGACCGCAGGAATCCCTGAGCATGATCAAGAAAGCAATGAAGGAGCATTGATTCCGATGACGATCACCGCCGATGCACTGACCGGCGCTGACTGGTTCAAGTCGAGCTACAGCAACGACAACAACGGCAACTGTGTCGAGGGCGCCCGTCTCGCCCGCCGCACCATGGCCGTACGCGACTCAAAAGCCCCCCAAGGGCCCGCCCTCGTCCTGACCGGCACCGCATGGACAGCCTTCGTCCGGGCCCTCGGCGACGAGGAGTTCGCGGCGCAATGACTCCTACCCGCCTGCTCAGCCAGAGCTACGACCCCGAGCAGCGCATCGAACCCACCCGCCCCAACAACGGCGCGATAGCCGCGCCCGCCTGGGACCGACCCGTACAACCCACGTGGGCTGCTCCCTCCCGGCAGCAGCCCACCGATCTGCAGGAGCTGTGATTTCGGTGACGACAACTTCCGACGTGCTGATCGGCGCGCAGTGGTTCAAGTCGAGCTACAGCAACGGGACAGTCGGCGACTGCGTCGAGGGCGCCCGTCTCGCTGGCCGCGTCATGGCCGTACGTGACTCCAAGGACCCCCACGGGCCCGCCTTCGTACTGACCAGCAGCGCGTGGACGACCTTCGTCCAGGCCCTCGGCGACGAGGAGTTCGCCGCGCGATGACCGCCGGCGTGGGCTGCTCCCACCCCGGCAGCAGCCCACCCCGCCACGCGCCAGCTACTCGTACGCCCAGGCCCGGCCGGTCTGCCTGTACTCCTCGACCGGGATCGGCTCCACACCTGGTCGCATCCGGGCCGTGTAGAGCAGGCCGTAGAGGTGATCGATCTCGTGGTGGATCAGCCGGGCGAGGCCGCGTTCGTACACGGTGCTCACTGTCTTCCCGTCCAGCATGGTGGTTTCGACCGTGATGCGCAGAGGTCGCGGCACCAGGCCGCGGACGTCGAAGAAGCTCAGGCAGCCCTCGTACTGCTCGTCCGTCTCGTTGGACGACACGGTGATGCGGGGGTTGAGCAGGACGATCGGCTGGGTGTCGGGACCAGAGGGGCGGACGACGGCCGCCGCGCGTGCGGCACCGATCTGCGGTGCTGCGATGCCCATGCCTTTGGCGAACGGTTGCACCTGACCGACGCGCTCCATCGAGTCGAAGAGCCGGTCGGTGACGCGTTCGACCTCGCCTCGTTCGGCCGGCAGGCTGAACGGACGGGCAGGCTCGGCGAGCACGGGGGAGCCGCACTGCACGACTCCAAGCTCACGCATCTGTTCACTGGGCCGCACCTGAGTCACCTGAACTCCCCCTGATCCTGTTCGGGCTTGGCCCGGAAACGCCATTCGAGACGGTACCGGGCATGCAGTGCCGGAGCAGGCCGAGACCTTCTGGCGGCGGACCCTGGAGTGGTCCCGGTGCCACCCCGGTGAGCTGGAAGTGCGGGAACTGGAGTACCTGGGCGAATATCTGCGGATGATCCGCGCTGGACAGCGGGCGGACTGGGACCGTCGTCGGCTGGATCCCATCCCGACCGTGTCCTGGAACGGGGATGTGGTGCTGCTTTCCCCGGAGTTGGCGGACACCACCGATGCCCAGTACGGCAACTTTCTGGCGGGCAGCATCCTCGATCAACCTCTGGTCGGCATTTTGGGAGGTGCGCACCGACTGCGGTACGTCCAAGAATTTCTTGCCGGGCTGGAGGGCTGCCGTGCCGGATGCGAGTTCTTCGACTTCTGTCGTGGTGCCCAAGCGGCCAACCGCTACTTCGAGAACGGCAGCCTCACGACGACGGAGACCAACTATTGCCGTGTTACCCGGCAAGCCCTGGTCGCCGCCCTGTCCACCATGGCGGCCAAGGAGAAGGAAGAAGCCGCATGACGATCCTGGAGCTGTTGGCCGCGTCCGACGCGCCTGTCGTGGCGGAGCTGATATTCAATCGCTGGGCCCCGCAGTCCGAGAACGTTGACCGAGCCTGGGACAACCGCCCCACGTGGGACAACTGGCCCAAGAGCCCGGCCCGGTTCGACAACCGACCGACCTGGGACAACTGGAACAAGAAGAAGTAGATCTGCCGCCGTAGGGTTACTGCCCTCGGGTGACCCGACGGTACGGGGCAGGCTCCTCGCTGGAAGGCACCTTGATGGACACCCGCGCGATCCGCCGCTCGAAGGAGGGCGTGGCAGGGTCGCGGAATTCCACTACGCCAATGCCGATTTGCGCGAGATCGACCTGGCGGACACCCATTTGATGGATGGACGCATCAGCGGCCTCAAGGCACAACGTACCCGGTTCGACAAGCTCCGCATCGACTCCGTGGAGTTGTCACACTGCGATCTGTCGTCACTGCGTTGGACAGAAAGCAAAATCTCTCGCGCCGCGTTCACCGACTGCAAGCTGATGGGCGCGCTGATCGAGGATCTCACGCTCGACAACGTCCTGTCCGAGAACTGCAAGTTCGACTACAGCAGTTTCGAACGCATGCGGGCCACTGGACCGGTGATCTTCTCGAAGTGCTCACTGCGAGAAACCACGTTCACAGCGGCCGATCTCGCCGGTGGTGGCCTCTTCGACGGCTGCGACCTGCGACTGACGGAGTTCGACGGCGGCAAGTACCGCGACTGCGACTTGCGTGGCAACGACCTCTCCCAGGTGCGTGGCGTCAGCGCGCTCAAGCAGGTCGTCATCGACAGGCACCAGACCCTTCAGCTCGCAGAAGCGCTCGCGGACGAGCTGGACATCACCTTCGGCGAAGACTCCGACGACTCGTAACACTGCTCGGCGACCACCGGCGACACGTCTTGGACTCATTTATCTAGCGGGACCGCTGTTGTGTGAGGAGCGCTCGGAGTGACGTCGTGGGCCGGCCGATCAGGCGCTCGATGTCGTCGGTGGGCGTGAATTCGCCGGCGGCGATGGCCTGGAACCAGGCGCCGGTGAACCAAGCCCAGGGTTCCGGCATCCCTGCTTGCAGGCGTGCGGCGACGTAGTCCTCGATCGGGGTGTCCTGGTAGGTCACGGGCGTGCCGGTGAGCTCGCCGAGGATCGCGGCGACGTCATCGAGGGTGAAAGCGCGGGAGCCCGCGAGCGTGTAGCTGTGTCCCGCGTGGCCGTCGGTGGCGAGGACGGCGGCGGTCGCTTCGGCCATGTCGCCGCGCGTCGCCAGGGCTGTCGGGGTGTGGGCGGCGGGCACCCGGATGACGTGGTCCGGAGCGAGCTCGCCGATCAGCTTGTCGAACGACTCCAGGTACTGCGAGTTGCGCAGTACGGTGACGTCGAGCCCGGAGGCTGTCAGCTCCTTCTCGGTGTACTCGTCCCACTCCGTGACCTGAGGGATCACAAAGGCCGAGCCGGCACGGTGCTGGATGGCCGTGTAGTGGATGTGGCGCACCCCGGCTGCCTTTGCGGCGTGGATCACGTTCCGGTGTGCCGTCTTGGCGTCGGTGAATGTTCTCGCCGAGATCAGAAGAAGCTTCTCCACGCCGTCGAAAGCCGCTTCGAGGCCGTCCGGCTCCTCGTAGTCGCCGTGCCGTACGGAGACGCCGCGCTCGGCCAGATCGGCGAGCGTCTCGGGCCGGCGGGCCAGAGCCGCGACACGGTCGGCGGGAACCCGTTCCAACAGGAACTCCACGACCTGGCGCCCGAGTTCACCGCCGGCGCCGGTGACCATGATGAGCCCGCTCATGCCTCTGCTCCTGTTGTCGCGGCCGGCCCGCCCGGTACGAACGGAACGGTGTCGGGCGCCTCACGTCGCGCCGCGAGAATCGCGCGAGCGGCATCACCGATGGGTACGCGCAGCGGGAGTCGCGGCGACTCGGCGGCATCCGCGACCTCGGCGGCGGCCTCCTCCGGCGTGATCATCCCTGACCTGGCGGCGCCGTTGGTGTCCGGTGCGGCGATCGAGTGGTACGGGTCGTCCGGAAGCGCGTAGCTGGTCACGGCGTCCAGCGCTCCCGAGCTGACCATTCCCGGCTCCAGCAGGGCGGCTTCGATCCCGAACGGGGCGACCTCGATGGCGAGTGCCTCGACCAGCGCCTCAAGTGCCCACTTGGTCGTCTGATAGGCGGCGCCCGGAGGTGCGACGATACGTCCGACGACGCTGGACATGAACAGCAGACGGCCGTTCCCGCGTGCCCGCATGCCGGGGAGGACGGCCTGGGCCACCCGGAGCGAGCCCAGTGTGTTCACGTCGAACAGCTCCGCCAGCTTCTCCGGAGGCGTGGCCTCGACCGCGGCGTAGAAGATCACTCCCGCGTTCGAGACCAGGATGTCGACCTCGCCGGCGTTCCGGACCGCCGCGGCGACGCTGTCGGCGTCGGTGACGTCGAGCGGCAGCCGCTGATCGACGTCGAGACCGGCGAGCGAGCGTGGATCACGTGCCGTGGCCACCACTCGGTGGCCTCGACGCGCGAACTCCGCGGCCGTCGCGCGGCCGATGCCCTTCGATGCACCGGTGATCAGTACTGATGCCATGATTTCTCCTCTTGGTTAATGCTTTGCTTAGTTAATGCTTTGCGTGGATTTCATATCTTGTGTGGTTTCCTCCGGGCGGTCGCGCACGGCCTCGTCTCCTCGTGTCAGAAGAGGAAGGCAGGCCAGGGCGGCGACGAGAGCGAAGGCTCCGGCCCACCACCAGCTGCGGGTGAAGCGGTCGAGGTCGCCGGCGGTGATGGTCGACGACCGCGCCACGATCACGAGGATCGCGACGCCGATGACATTGCCGAGCTGGCGGCCCATCTGCACGACGGCGCTGCCCGTCGAGGTCTGCTGCGGTGCGAGCCCGGCGCTGGCGGCGCGGATGATGGTGGGGATGGCGAGGCCGACACCGACGCCCTCCATGAGCCAGCCGGGCAGTATCTCCGCGGCGTAATGCGGTTGGACGGTCAGCGACGTACCGATCAGCACACCGCCGCCGCCCATGAGGATCGCCCCGAGGATCGTCTTGATCCCGTCGGAGAGCCCGGCGTGGAAGCGGCGCAGCCCGATCGCCGTGACCGAGACCATGACCGGTCCGGGCGCGATGGCGAGCCCGGTACGGACCGCTGACCATCCCCAGCCCTCCTGGAGCCACAGAACGAGGCCGAGGAGCTGGGTGCCGAAGCAGATACCGAGGGCGAAGTTGGCGAGATTGCCCCAGGTGAAGGGCCGGTTGCGGAAGAGGGCGAGGTCGATGACCGGCGCCTTCACGCGTGCGGAGCGTACGAGGAACAGGGCTATGGCGACGAGGGAGACGGCGAAGGTGCCGACGGTACGTCCGCTGCCCCACGCCCATGTCGGCCCTTCGACCATGGCCAGCGTGAGGGCGCCGATGCCGGTCACGACCAGCGCTCCGCCGAGAAGGTCGGGGACGCCGGTCTCCGTGCTGTGCCGGGAGTCCGGCGCGACCAGCGCCGCGACGACGAGCGCCACGATGCCGATCGGGACGTTCACGACGAAGATCCACCGCCAGGAGACCTCCACCAGCAGCCCGCCGAGCGCCGGCCCGGCCGCCGCACCGAGCGAGCCGCTGATCGCCCAGAACTGGATCGCGCGCGGGCGGCGCGACCGGGGAATGGCCGTCAGCACCAGCCCGAGGCTCGTCGGCACCAGGGCTGCGGCCCCGACCGCCTGAAGGCAGCGCAGCCCGATGAGCAGCCAAACGTCCCCGCTCAGGGCGCAGCCCAGGCTGCCGGCGGTGAAGAGGGCCAGGCCGAGCAGGAACACCGGCTTGACGCCGTACCGGTCGCCGAGCCGCCCGGCCGGGACCAGCAGCGCGGCGAACACGATGGCGTAGGCGTTGAGGATCCAGCTCAGATCGGCAAGGGACCGCTCACCCAGGGCCTCCCCGATCGGGTGGAGCCCGACGTTGACGATGAACACGTCCAGGCCGCTCATGAAGGTCGCTACGCACAGGACGGCCAGGAGAACGGCGGGATGGGACTGATGGCGCTCGGCGCCAGTTTTCGGCACGGTCAGTTTCCAGACAGTTTGACTTTCGGACTCACTGGCCACGCTAGCACCAGAGTTTGAAAGCCGCACCGACTCCAGCGCGGCGTTGGGCGCCGCCCGGCCTCGGCCCGGTCGTCGCTCAGACCTCAAGCTCAGGTCTCAAAAGGCGTGATTCTCGCCCCAGATCTCCAGCTCGCGGAGTACCGGCGCGAGGGCCTTGCCGGCCTCTGTGAGGACGTACTCGTCGCGCGGCGGGTGCTCGCAGTAGCGGCGGCGGGTGATCACCCCGGCCTCCTCCAGCTCGCGCAGCCGGGTCACGAGCCTGTCCCGGGGCGCACCGGTCCTGGCCTGGATGTCGTTGAAGCGATGGACGCCGCGGGACAGGTCGCGGAGTACGAGCAGGGACCACCGGTCGCCGACGACGTCCAGCGCGGCGGCAATCGGGCAGCCGCGACCGCCGCCGGCCTCGATGGATTTGCTTTTCAGACTCACGTTCCCTAGCGTAGCCGCTCGCTAAGTTTGATTCTCGTACTGACACTGTGGTCGACGTTGGGCGATCGACGTCGAGCGCGGGTTCCACCACTTCCCCTGAGGAGATCGCACGATGTCCGTGGATGGCACGACCGAGGCCGAGGCGCTCGTCCGGCGCTTCTACCAGCCGCTGAGCACCGGTGATACGGACCTCGTGGACGAGGTGCTGGCGCCGGGATGGGAAGCCCTTCCGGCCCTGCACGCCGGCCCTGGCCGCGACGGGTGGAAGGCGACCGTCGCTTACCTGCGCAGCGTCCTCGGAGGCCTGAGTTTCACCATCGAGGATGTCCTGGTCGCCGGTGACCGAGTGGCCGTGCGATCCGTCACGCGCGGCACCCACGTCGGTGAGCTGCTGGGCATTCCGGCCACCGGCCGCCAGGTCGAGATCCGCGCCTCCGACTACCACCACGTTGAGGGTGGCCGCATAGTCCGGAGCTGGCACCTGGAGGACTACTACGGCGTCATCCGGCAGCTGAACGCCGGAAACGACTCCTGACGGTGCCGACGCGTGGCGCTTGACGGCCGGCCGACCGCCGGGCCGGCCGCTCCGAGCTGAACCGAACCGGATCGGATCGAACCGGGCTCAGGGCCCTGTCAGGCCGTGGCCCGCATGTGCTTCTGGGCCCATTCCTCGAAGCTGGTGAGCGGGATGCCGAGCTCTCTTGCGTACTCAGGGCGGGCCGGCTGGCCGGCCACGTTCATCCACTCGTGCGAGGCGCCCATCCCTGGCATTCCCGCGGCGAAGGCCTCCTCCTCGGTCATGTCCGGCGCCGACAGCTCCGTACCCAGCGCGCGGGAGAGGGCCTCGGCGATCTCCGTCATCGACAGATAGTCGCTCGCCAGCTCCAGCTCGATCCCGTCGAACTGCTCCGGCGCCGTGATGGCCGCCGTGGCCGCCCTGCCGATGTCCTCCACCGCCACGAGGGAGAGCCGGGTGGCGGGCTTGAGGACGGAGACGATGCCGCCCTCGATCCCGCGAGGGAAGAGGAACGCCATGGACGGCAGGAAGTTCTCCATGAAGAAGCCCGGCTTGATGAGCGTCCAGCGAGGGAAGCCCGCCGCGCGGACCCGGTCCTGGATCGCGGTCTTGGCGCCGAGTGTGGGCTCCATCGAAGCCCAGCGGCCTTCGGCCCAGCCGGGAGCCTCGGTGCGCCGGTCGGCGCCGGAGACGGACGTGTGCACGAAGTGCGGTACTCCGGCGGCCTTCGCGCCGTCGATGAGGTTGACGCCCTGGGCTATCTCTCCTTCGAAGTCGAAGCCGGCCTCGGTCATGCCCGGCATCTGTACGGAGAAGACGGCGCGGGCGCCCTCGGCGGCCCGGATCACGGACTCGCGGTCGTGGAGGTCGCCGGTGACCAGTTCGGCGCCGAGCGCCTCGACCGTCTTGGCGCGGTCGGTGGCCGGGTCGCGGACCAGGGCGCGTACGGGAACGCCCGCCGCGAGCAGGGCGCGGGCGGTGGCACCGCCCTGTCTGCCGGTGGCGCCGGTGACCAGGACGGGCGCGGAATCGGGTGCAAAACCGGTGGACATGGTGCTCCTCAGGGCGCTCTCAGTTAAACGGCGGGGCCCGCCATTTTGCTCCACGATACAATACGGCGGGG
>NZ_FMDK01000456.1 GCF_900091995.1 Streptomyces sp. MnatMP-M17 | reverse complement strand
TGTCGCGGCGGCAGATTCTCCGCCGCGACAGCCGAGACCGCCGCCACCGCCGTCCCCTGAGCCCCTAAAACCGCCGCCACGACAAGTGATCCCGTCGTGAAGCGTCTTCCACGTCTGCGCATGGCCACGTGTCCCCTCCCCTGTGAGGCCCCGCCGATCTTGACGGGACCAGGAGACTAACAACGGCCGCTGACACCGACCGAGCGGTTTTCAGCGGCCGTCGTTCGGGCATCCCAGACCTGCACCGACGCCCCGCAGCCCCGCAGGCTACGCGGGCAGCACCGGCAGCAGTTGCGGCAGATGGCCGTCCGAGGCCGCCGCCGTGCGTACGCGCTCCTCCGGGACCTCGCCGTACAGCGTCGTACGCGGCTTCGCCGGACGGCCGGCCGCCTCGGCGATCGCCACCAGGTCCTTGACCGAGCGGTACGAGCCGTAACTGGAGCCCGCCATCCGGGAGATGGTCTCCTCCATCAGCGTGCCGCCCAGGTCGTTGGCGCCGGAGCGGAGCATCTCCGCCGCGCCTTCCGTGCCCAGCTTCACCCAGCTCGTCTGGATATTGGTGATGTGCGGGTGGAGCAAAAGCCGGGCCATCGCCATCACCGCGCGGTTGTCGCGGTCCGTCGGTCCCGGACGGGCGATACCGGCCAGATAGACAGGTGCGTTGGTGTGGATGAAGGGAAGGGTGACGAACTCGGTGAAGCCGCCGGTCTCCTGCTGGATCCCGGCCAGCGTACGGAAGTGGCCGAGCCAGTGGCGTGGCTGGTCCACATGGCCGTACATCATCGTGGAGCTGGAGCGGATGCCCAGTTCATGGGCCGTCTTGACGACCTCGATCCAGGTCGCCGTCGGGAGCTTGCCCTTGGTGAGGATCCAGCGGACCTCGTCGTCCAGGATCTCCGCCGCCGTGCCGGGAATCGAGTCGAGTCCGGCCTCCTTGGCGGCCGTCAGCCATTCGCGGATCGACAGACCGGTGCGCGAGGCGCCGTTGACGACCTCCATCGGCGAGAAGGCGTGGATGTGCATGCCCGGGACGCGCTTCTTCACCGCGCGGGCGATGTCGAAGTACGCCGTGCCCGGCAGATCCGGATGGATACCGCCCTGCATGCAGACCTCGACCGCGCCCACCTCCCACGCCTGCTCGGCGCGGTCCGCGACCTGATCGAGGGAGAGCGTGTACGCGTCGGCGTCCGTACGGCGCTGCGCGAAGGCGCAGAAACGGCAGCCCGTGTAGCAGACATTGGTGAAGTTGATATTGCGCGTGACGATGTACGTGACATCGTCGCCGACTACATCGCGCCGCAGCTCGTCGGCGATCCGCGTCAGCGCGTCCAGCGCGGGACCGTCCGCGTGGAGCAGGGCGAGCGCCTCGTCGTCGGTGAGTTTCGTCGGGTCGTCGGCGGCCTGCGCGAGAGCCGTCCGTACGTCGGTGTCGATACGGGAGGGCACCATGCCGGGCGCCGCCGCCTCGCGCAGCGCCTCCCAGTCGCCGTACACCTCGTCGAAGTCGTCACGGCGGTCGGCCGTGCGGCCCTCGGTGTCGATGGTGCGGTGCAGATCGGTCCGGCCGCTCGCCGTGAAGCCCTCGTCCGGCTCCTGCCAGGGCAGCCCGGCCGGGTTCACCTCGCGCGCGAGACCGGTCTCCGGGTCCGCGAGCGCCCGTACATGCGGCAGCAGCCGTGGATCGAGCCAGGGCTCGCCGCGCTGGATGAACTCCGGGTAGATCGTGAGGCGTTCGCGCAGCTCGAAGCCGGACTCGGCGGTCTTCGCGGCCAGTTCGTCGATGTGCGGCCAGGGACGCTCGGGGTTGACATGGTCCGGAGTCAGCGGCGAGACACCGCCCCAGTCGTCGATGCCCGCGCCGATCAGCAGGGCGTACTCGGCGTCCACCAGATTGGGCGGCGCCTGGATACGCGCGGACGGACCGAGGATGTGCCGGGCCACGGCGATGGCCGCCGCCAGCTCCTCCAGCTCCGCGTCGGGCATCCCGCGCATCGCCGTGTCGGGCTTGGCACGGAAGTTCTGGACGATGACTTCCTGGATGCCGTGGTACGCCCGCTGGACGCGCCGGAGTTCGAAGAGGGAGTCGGCGCGCTCCTCGTACGACTCACCGATCCCGATCAGCACGCCGCTGGTGAACGGGACGTTGGAGCGGCCCGCGTCCTCCAGCACCCGCAGCCGTACGGCGGGCTCCTTGTCCGGCGAACCGTGGTGCGGTCCGCCGGGCTCGGACCAGAGCCGGGTCGCGGTGGTCTCCAGCATCATGCCCATGCTCGGCGCGACGGGCTTGAGCCGCTGGAAGTCGGTCCAGGACAGAACGCCGGGATTGAGATGCGGCAGCAGGCCGGTCTCCTCCAGGACGCGGATCGCCATGGCCCGGACATAGGCCAGGGTGTCGTCGTAGCCTTCGGCCTCCAGCCACTCGCGGGCCTCGGGCCACCGGTCCTCGGGCTTGTCGCCGAGGGTGAACAGGGCTTCCTTGCAGCCCAGTTCGGCTCCTCGGCGGGCGATCTCCAGGACCTCGTCGGGCGACAGGAACATGCCGTGGCCCGCCCGGCGCAGCTTGCCGGGCACGGTCACGAAGGTGCAGTAGTGGCACTTGTCGCGGCACAGCCGGGTCAGCGGGATGAAGACCTTGCGGGAGTACGTGATGATCCCGGGCCGCCCGGCCGCGGCGAGGCCCGCGTCCCGTACGCGCGCGGCGGAGGCGGCGAGATCGGTGAGGTCGTCACCACGGGCCTGAAGCAGCACGGCCGCCTCACCGACATCGAGAGCGACGCCGTCCCGCGCCCGCTTCAGCGCGCGGCGCATGGAGCCGGCGGTGGGGCGGGTGAGGGCTTGGGTGGCTTCGGCGGGGCGTTCGGCGACCTCGGCGGGCGGCTCGACGGGTCGTTCGGCCGACCGTTCAACGGGTTGCCCGGCCGGCTGTTCGACGGACCGTCCGGTCGGCCGTTCAGCGGATCGTCCGGTCCCGGGTTCCTGCGGCACGCGCGTCGTCATCCTTTGAGGATACGTTCGAGCCCCCACCTCACGAGGGCACGGTCCAGACCGGAGACACAGCTCACGAGCCGCGCCCGGGGCTCGCGTCGCGCAGAGATGCCCGGGTCGGACCCGAACAGATTGACTGCATTACGCATGCATTGATGCCATATTGCAGCCATGACCGCTCTCACCATCCGGGACGTTCCGGAAAGCGCCCTCGCCATACTGAAGGCCCGTGCCGCCCAAGCCGGAAAGTCCCTCCAGGCCTACACATTGGAACTCCTCGTCGGCGCGGCCACCACAGCGGCGCGGCACGGTGCGAGATCGAAGTCGTCGAGACCTCGGTCTGATCCCGGTCCCGGCGCATCGGTACGGCGGTTCACCGCGTGCCGCACGGCACTCGGGACCCCG
>NZ_FMDK01001207.1 GCF_900091995.1 Streptomyces sp. MnatMP-M17 | reverse complement strand
CGGCAGCGGCTGATGTCACTGCGGGCACGCGAGCCCAGCAAGATCCAAACGAGAGGCCCTGGAGGGCCCCGGTGGTGGTTCAGGCCGAGACGGAATCGGTGACGTGGCGCCACTTCTCGTCGGACTCGGCCAGGACCTGGGCGGCCTGGTGGGCGTAGCGGTAGGCGTCGCTGCCGAGCAGGAGCCTGAGCGGCGCATCCTCGCGGCCGGCGAGATCACACACGACCTGGGCGACCTTCGCCGGCTCGGCGGCTTCCACCCCGGTGGCGTCGCTCAAGGCCGCGGCGTTGCGGAGCAGGTCGGCGAACGCGCCGACAGTGGGCCGGTAAGGCTCGCTGACCGGCGGGATGGCCATCGAGGAGCCCGCCCAGTCGGTGCGCATGCCGCCCGGTTCGAGCACGGTGACCTTGATGCCGAGCGGGGCGACCTCCTGCGCGAGAACGGTGGAGAAGCCACCGACCGCCCACTTCGCACTCTGGTACGCGGCCAGACCCACCGAGCCGATCCGCCCGCCGATCGAGGAGACCTGGAAAATGTGCCCCGCGCCCTGGGCGCGCAGTGTCGGCAGCACCGCCTTGGTGACATGTACGACGCCGTAGAAGTCGGTGTCCAACTGGGCCCGGAAATCGGCCAGGTCCACGTCCTCGACTGCTGCCAGGTCGGCGTAGCCGGCGTTGTTGACCACCACGTCGAGGCGGCCGAACGCGGCCAGTCCTTGCTGGACGGCCTGCTGGACCTGGTCGTTGTCCGTGACGTCGAGCGCCACGGGCAGCACTCGCCCGCCGTGACGCGCGACCAGATCCTCCAGCTGCGCCGGTCTGCGTGCGGTGGCGACCACGCGGTCACCGCCTTCCAGTGCCGCTTCGACGATCCCGCGGCCCAGCCCGCGAGAACTCCCGGTGACGAACCACACTTTCGACATGATCAGACTCCTTGTGTACCGACGGTCCATTACATCGGCCAAGCTAATGGACCGCCGGTACCATGTCAATGTACCGGTGGTTTACCATGGCGGTATGGCCACATTCCGCCGGGCACGCAGCGAGGAACAGCGCGAGATCCGCAGACAGGCGATCCTCGACACCGCCGCCGCCATGCTCGACGAGATGCCCGTCAGCAAGATCAGCCTCAACGAGCTGAGCCGCCGGGTGGGGCTCGCCAAGTCACCGCTGCTGCGCTACTTCGAGTCCCGCGAGGCGATCCTGCTGGAACTGCTGGATCGCACCTGGAAACAGTGGCTCGCGCAGCTTCCCGAGCAACTCGCCGCCGGTATCGGCACCGACGGCACCGCCCAGCAGCGCGGCGCCCGGCTCGCCGACACCCTCACCCGCTCGCTCGCCGAGCAGCGCGCGCTGTGCGACCTGCTCGCCGCGCAGGCCGGAGTCCTGGAACACAACGTCTCCACCGATGTCGCCATCCGCTACAAGCACGCCGCCGTCGACAACGTGACCGTCCTCGCCGGAATGGTCCGCGACCACCTGCCCGAACTCGGCGCCGACGCCGGACAGGTGTCCGCCCAGGCCATCCTGATCACTGGCGCCATCCGGACGCACTCCGTACCGTCGCCGAGCATGCTCGCCGCCTACGACATCGATCCGTCACTGGCCGAGCAGCGCCTGGACTTCACCACCGCCATGCGAACGATGCTGACAACCCTGATCACCGGGACCCTCGCCCGTCCGCAGCTGGAAGCTCCTGCTCGGCGCTCCAGGAGACGAGGCGCACCCCACTGACAAACAAGTCCCGACAGTCGCGATCAAGCCGTTCACCACTCGCCGCTCACCGCGACAAGGAGCACGGATCCGGACTGGGTGTGCGCCGAAACGAGCGAGGGCGCAGTGGGACCAGGACGAGGCCGAGCTGACGGCTCAGCGGATCTCGACGACGACCTTCCCGCGGGTTCCGCCGGCGGCGAGAGCGCGCTGTGCGTCGGCTGCGCGCTCCAGGGGGTAGGTGGCGCCGACCCGCACGGTGAGCCGGCCGGTCTCGGCGAGATCGGTCAGGGCGGTGAGATCGGTGCGATTCATGCGGCAGAACACCGAGGTGACGCCCGGAGCACCGATCTCGGCTATGGACGCCATCCGTGCACCGCGGCGACCGGCTGG
>NZ_FMDK01000117.1 GCF_900091995.1 Streptomyces sp. MnatMP-M17 | reverse complement strand
ACCGGTTGCGGGCCGCGAGCGCGGACTTCCGCCGGCTCTGGGCCGAGCACGAAGTGGCGGTCCGGCGTGCCGACCGCAAGACCCTGCTGCATCCGCAGGTCGGCAGCCTGCTGATGGACTGCGAGACCCTGGTCACTCCCGACCAGGGCCAGCAGCTGCTGGTGCTCACCCCGGCGGACGCCGAGACCCGCGAGCGGCTGGAACTGCTGCGCGTACTCGGCACCCAGGAATTTCCCACAGGCGCGACGGACACGCCGCCACGGTGAAGCCGTGGAGCACTGACACCGTGGCCGTGGCCCGCCGAGCCGGGGTACGCGGAAAAACTTCGGGGAATCTCGGAGGCGCTGTCGATTCGGCCGGTGTCCGTTCGACGCAGGGGTGAGAGGTGGGGAAAGGCCCTGCCTTTGCGACCGAGGAGTCACCATGCCGCGTTTTCTGACGTTGGTCCGCATCGATGAGCAGAACGTGTCCCCCGATGCGGCAGGCCCCGAGTTCGAGCAGCGGATGGGCGCGCTGTTCGAGGAGATCACCAAGGCCGGAGTCATGCTGGACACGGCCGGGCTCACACCGACCGCCGACGGCACCCGGGTCACCTGGTCCGGTGGCAGGTTCAGCTACACCGACGGGCCCTTCACCGAGAGCAAGGAAGTCATCGGGGGCTACTCCATCACCCAGTGCAAGGACAAGGCCGAGGCGCTGGAGTGGGCCAAGCGGTTCCTGGAGATCCATCCGGAGCACTGGGAGATCACCGTCGAGGTCCGCGAGATCGCCGAGGGCTGATCCGAAGGCCGATCCGAGCGCTGGTCCGAGCGCTGGTCCGAGCGCTGATCGGGGCTGCGCTTGCTCCGTCGCCGTACGGCTGTTCTGATGGGTGGCTGTGACGGCGGCAAGCGCGACCGAGACGGTCGAAGCGGTGTTCAGGATCGAGTCCGCGCGGATCATCGCCGGTGTCGCCCGCATCGTACGGGACGTGGGCATCGCCGAGGAGCTCGCGCAGGACGCTCTGGTCGCCGCGCTGGAGCAGTGGCCGGAGTCGGGCGTCCCGGACAGACCGGGCGCCTGGCTCATGGCCACCGCCAAGCACCGCGCCATCGATCTCGTCCGCCGCAAGGAGACGTACGCACACAAGCTCGCCGAGGTCGGACGCGCCCTGGAGGACGTCCCTCCGCCCGAGCCGCGGGACTCCGACGACATCGACGACGATCTGCTGCGGCTGATCTTCACCGCGTGCCATCCCGTGCTGTCCACGGAGGCCCGGATCGCGCTCACGCTGCGGTTGCTGGGCGGACTGACGACGGAGGAGATCGCCCGCGCGTTCCTGGCCTCGGAGCCGACGGTCGCCCAGCGCATCGTCCGCGCGAAACGGGCGCTCGCCAAGGCCGGAGTGCCCTTCGAGGTCCCGTACGGCTGCGACCGCGCCGCCCGGCTCTCGTCGGTCCTCGAAGTCATCTACCTGATCTTCAACGAGGGCTACTCCGCGACGGCCGGTGACGACCTCGTACGCCCGGCCCTGTGCGAGGACGCGCTGCGGCTGGCCCGTGTCCTGGCCGGTCTGATGCCCGGGGAGCCCGAGGTCCACGGACTGGCGGCGCTGCTGGAGTTCCAGGCGTCCCGTATCGCGGCCCGCACGGGCCCCGACGGTGAACCGGTACTGCTCGCCGACCAGAACCGCGCCAAGTGGAACCGGCTGCTCATCCTCCGTGGTGTCGAGGCCCTGCACCGGGCGGGCGACGGCCCGTACTCCGTCCAGGCGGCGATCGCCGCGTGCCACGCGCGTACGCTCCGTTACGAGGACACGGACTGGAAGGCGATCGCCGCGCTGTACGGGCGGCTGCTGGCCCTGATCCCCTCCCCCGTGGTGGAGCTGAACCGCGCGGTCGCCGTCTCGATGTCGGAGGGCCCGGCGGCCGGTCTGAAGCTGGTGGACGCCCTCACCGAGGAACCGGCCCTGAAGGGCTACCACCTGCTGCCGAGCGTCCGAGGAGATCTGCTGGAGCGCCTCGGACGTGAGGAGGAGGCGCGCGCGGAATTCGAACGGGCGGCGTCGCTGACCCGTAACGCGCGCGAGCGTGAACTGCTTCTGGAACGAGCTTCGCGCCACCGCCCTACGACCGGTCGGTGACCGGTCGGTAGGCCGCCAGGTCGCTCGGACCCGGGCGCGGTGCCGACGTCAATCCGCTCAGTATCCGGCCGGGCGCACCAGCCCCGACTCGTACGCGAAGACCGCGACCTGCGTACGGTCGCGCAGGCCCAGTTTGACCAGGATCCGGCCCACATGGGTCTTCACCGTCTGCTCCGCCACCACCAGGGACACGGCGATCTCCGCGTTGGACAGGCCCTGTGCGATCAGGGACAGCACCTCGGTCTCACGCTCCGTGAGATCGGCGACGCGGTCCTTGAGCGGCGCCCTGGGCGCGGCGCTCATCCGTGAGAACTCGGCGATCAGCCGCTTGGTGATGTTCGGGGCGAGCAGGGCGTCGCCGGCCGCCACCACCCGTACCGCCTGCGCCAGTTCGGCGGCCGACGCGTCCTTCAGCAGAAAGCCGGACGCGCCCGCGCGCAGCGCCTCGTACACATACTCGTCAAGATCGAAGGTGGTCAGGACGAGCACTTTGACGGTGGCGCCGACCGGACCGGTGATGCGGCGCGTCGCCTCGATACCGCCGATTCCGGGCATCCGTATGTCCATCAGCACCACGTCGGGAGTGAGGTCGGCGACCTTGGCGACGGCGTCGAGGCCGTCCACGGCCTGGCCGACGACCTCGATGCCGGACTCGGCGTTGAGCAGCACGGTGAGGCCCTGGCGGACCATCATCTGATCGTCGGCGATCAGGACACGGATGGCCGTCCTCGTCGTGGTCATACGGTGTCCTCGATGTCCTCGGCGTACTCAACAGATTCGACAGGCCCGGTCGGCGGGCTTGTGGGCAGCATCGCGGTCACTTCCCAGCCGCCCTCGGGCGTGGCCCCGGTCACCAGTTCGCCGCCCAGCATCGCGGTGCGCTCGCGCATACCGAGCAGACCGTGGCCGACTGGACCCTGGCCGGCTCCCGGTACGGGAGAAGGTGAAGGCCGAGCCGTACGGCCGGGCGCGGTGTTCGTGATCCGGACCGTGATCCCCGACGCGTGATACCCGGTCTCCACCCGTACCTCCGCTCCCGGCGCGTGCCGCATCACATTGCTGAGCGCCTCCTGCACGATACGGAACGCCGACAGCCCGACGCCCGGCGGCAGCGGACGCGGTTCCCCGACCGTACGCGCCGTGACGGCGACTCCGGCGCCGCGCACATTGCCGACCAGCTCGTCCAGCCGGTCGAGGCTGGGCTGCGGAGCGTGCCGCGCGCCCTCGGCGAGGGCGTCCTCGGAGCGCAGTACGCCGAGCACCCGGCGCAGTTCGGTGAGCGCCTCGACCGCGTTCTCGCGGATGCCCGCGAGATTCTCCCGCAGCTCCTCGGACGGGTTCTCGGCCAGATGCGGGGCCGCCTGGGCCTGGATGGAGATCACCGACATATGGTGGGCGACCACATCGTGCAGCTCGCGCGCGATCCGGTTGCGCTCCTCCAGGAGGGTGCGCCGGGCCCGTTCCTCGGCGGTGATCTCCTCCTGTACGACCAGTTCCGTACGGGCCACCTGACGGCCGCGCAGCGCGGCTCCGACCACCACGGCGATCACCAGGATCGCCGTCACGGAGCCGATGCCCAGGGGCCCGGGCGCGAGCGCGCCGCAGAGCACGACCGACAGCGCACTGATCACCAGCACCTCGGCGGCGATCCGAGGGCGGGCCCGCAGCGCGACCAGGAACACCGCCAGGGCCTGGAAGGCGAATCCGCTGTCGATCCAGGACATCGAGGTGCTCTCGACAGGCTGCGCGAGCGACGCGACCACGACCATGGCGATCGTCGAGGCCCACCAGGCCAGCACCGGCAGGAACGGCGCGGTGACCAGAGACACCGACTGGACCACGGCGAGCAGGATGCCGATGGGCACACCGATCCGGAAGTCGAAGGCGTACTGATTCGTGTTGAGCAAGGCCAGGAGCGGCGCGAGCACCACGAGCGGCGACACGAGCGCGGGCCGCCA
>NZ_FMDK01001128.1 GCF_900091995.1 Streptomyces sp. MnatMP-M17 | reverse complement strand
CCGCCGGTGGCCGGTCCCGCCGCGCCCGCCGCGACACCACCGCGCGCGTGCGGCGCGGAGTTGAAGAGCAGGGCCGTGGAGCCGGCCGGATCGCCGGCGAGAGCGCGCTGCGCAGAGTCGATGATCCCGTTCAGCTCCTCGGCGACGCGTGCGTAGGTCCGCGCGGCCTCGCGGTGCACCCAGGCGATGGACGAGCCGGGCAGGATGTCATGGAACTGGTGCAGGAGCACCGTCTTCCAGATCCGGTCGAGCTGCTCGTACGGATACAGGGCGCCGGTCCGTACGGCGGCGGTGGCGGCCCACAGCTCGGCCTCGCGCAGCAGATGCTCGCTGCGCCGGTTGCCCTGCTTGGTCTTCGCCTGGCTGGTGAGAGTGGCTCGGTGCAGCTCCAGATAGAGCTCGCCGACCCAGACCGGCGGATTCGGATGCTCCGCCTCGGCCTTGGCGAAGAAGGCGCCGGGCGTCTCCCACTCGACGGTCGCGGAGCCTTCGAGGCTGCGCATCCGGGCGGCCTTGGCGACCATCTCGCGGGTGGTGCCGCCGCCCCCGTCGCCCCAGCCGGTCGGCGCGAGCGAGTGTCTGGCGACGCCCTTCTCCTTGAAGTTCCGCGCGGCGTGGGCGATCTGGGCGCCCGTCATCGAGCAGTTGTAGGTGTCGATCGGCGGGAAGTGGGTGAAGATCCGCGTCCCGTCGATGCCCTCCCAGGTGAAGGTGTGATGCGGGAACTTGTTGATCTTGCTCCACGAGATCTTCTGCGTGAGCAGCCACTTGGATCCCGCGGCCTTGATGATCTGCGGCAGTCCCGCGGCGAAGCCGAAGGTGTCGGGCAGCCACGCCTCGTCGTTCTCGATGCCGAACTCGTCCAGGAAGAAGCGCTTTCCATGGACGAACTGCCGGGCCATCGCCTCGGAGCCGGGCATATTGGTGTCGGACTCGACCCACATACCGCCGGCCGGTACGAACCGGCCCTCCGCCACGGCCTTCTTGACCTTGGCGTAGACCTCGGGCCGGTGCTCCTTGATCCAGGCGAACTGCTGCGCCTGCGACATCGCGAAGACGAACTCGGGCTCGTCCTCCAGCAGGGCGGTCATATTGGCCGTCGTACGGGCCACCTTGCGTACCGTCTCGCGCAGCGGCCACAGCCAGGCCGAGTCGATGTGCGCGTGGCCGACCGCGCTGATCCGGTGCGCGGTCGACTGCGCCGGAGCGGCCAGCACCTCGGCGAGCCGCTCCCGGGCGGCGGCGGCGGTGCCGCCCACGTCCTGGAGGC
>NZ_FMDK01000166.1 GCF_900091995.1 Streptomyces sp. MnatMP-M17 | reverse complement strand
CGCCCGGACAGGAGTGCGGCCGAGCGTGAAAATCCGTGCCTGCGACCTCGAAAACCGACAGCCCCCGACTGCACCCCCTCGTATAGCAGCCCCCTGTCTGTACGGGTTTCAGAGTCGCCGAAGCGGTACCTACCTTCGGATCAATGGTGGACCTCCCGGCCGACGTGGGGGCCCTGGCGATCAAAACCCTTGTGCCGACTGGGCAGTTGTGCCCCTTCGATTCTGTGGCCCCGCGCCTGTCCCTCGCGGGATGGGTGCGGGGCCGTTGGCGTGTCCGGCGCGGGGGCTCAGGCGTACGCTCGACCCATGAGTACTGCGGGGCAGAGGGTCAAAGATGTCCGCAAGCGTCGCGGACTGTCTCAACGTGAATTGGCGGATGCGTCGGGGGTATCGCTCTCGCTCATCCGGAAGCTAGAGCAGGGAGAACGGGAGACAGCGCGGCTTGAGACGCTGCGCAAGCTCGCCCACTCGCTGAGGGTGCCAACCATGCAACTTGCCGGGGGGCCGAACCCGGAGGACGCCAGCGAGGAGACCGTAGACCGCTGGACAGCTGTCCGTGAGGCTCTGGAGCGTCCCCCGCTCGCTGCGGGACTGGACGACGAACCGCCAACCGTCAGCGGCGTACGGGCAGCGCTGCGCGAAACAGAGCCCCTGTTCTCGGGTGATCAGTTCGCCGCCCTGTCCGTGATGCTGCCGCCTCTGCTGAGGGACGCCGAAGCACTCGGCCCCGAAGGGCGACCCGTCCGCGTGCGGCTCTTGCAGCTCGCCGGATGGCTCATGACCCAGACCCGCCAGTTCAAGGCCGCTGAGACAGCCCTAGAGCGTGCCCTAGACGACTCTGCCGACCGGCTGGAGGGTGCAGCCACCGTCAACACGCTGTGCTGGCTGTTGCTCCGCCAGGGCGAGCTAGGCAAGGCTTACGACCTATCCGTGAAATGGGCGGACGACGTAGAGCCCCGAGTCTCCCGAGCGACCCCCGCTGAGCTGAGTACGTGGGGCTGGATGCTGCTGCGGGTGTCCGCTGCCGCCGTCCGTAACTCGCAGCCCGGAGACGCTGAGGATGCCCTCAAGTTCGCCACAGCGGCAGCCGTTGCCCTGGGGCGCGAGTACGCCCCGGAGAACGATTTCCTTCGCACCTTCGGGCCGACCACGGTCAAGCTCAAGGCCGCCGAGAACGCCGGGGTCATCGACCGCCCCGACATGGTTTTGAGGCTTGCTGAGCGCATCCCGTTCTCAGGGCTCAAGCCCACGTCCAACAACCGCAACCGTCACCTCCTGGACGTGTCGGATGCGCTGGTGAAGACGGGCAACTACGCCGACGCGTTTGGGAAGTTGGAGCAGATCAACGCTGATAGCCCCGAGTGGTTGCCGAACCAGCGCTACGCCCGAGACATCCTCGGACGGGTGATCAGTGGGCGGCGGACGTTGACGGCGGAGATGCGGACCATGGCCGACGTGGTGGGGCTGCCCCTATAGCCGTGTGGTACTTCCCGCTGGCGGGTCATCAAAGTGACACAGACAAGCGGTAGTTGGCGCTCCAAAGTGGTTTCACCGGACCACACGAGGGGCGCCGACGATGGCCAACAGATCAGAAGCAGACCGACAGTGCAGGCGGGGCCTTGCCGACGCGGCGTCAGGCAACTGGACTCCCGCCACAGGGGCTTACGCCGTAGACACGACGAGCGGCCACTCGACGCAACGTCGGACCTCAAGGCCGCTGATCTGGCGATGATGACGCACACCGGCCGGACGAGTCACCCGACGTTCGCCCGGACCTTCGAGGACGTGGCCCTTGTGCGCCGCCTGGAGCTGAACGCTGGCCGGACGGCCATCCCGCCCCTTCCGTCCGCCGAGCCTCAGCAAGAACGCGCGGCCCCCTGAGACTCCCGACCCCCGGTGAGGCCCGCTACTCGCCCCTGCTACCGATGGCAGGCGCGCGAGTGGCAGTGGTCCCGTTCCGGCCGGGGTCGGGGCAAGCCCCCGTCCGGTCGCACGCCCCGTGAAGCGGAGACGGCCGGGCGGGTTGCACAGACCAGCACCCCAACTACAGAGGAGCACCCCATGGGTGGACAGCACGGCGGCGGTTCCGGAAGCGGTCAGGGCGGGAGCCAGCAGGACGACAGCAACAGCGGCGCCAAGCACGGTGGCGGCGGCTCCGACGAGGGCGGCAACACGTCTGACGGTTCTGGCCCCGCAACGGGTAAGTAGGTACTCGTGATCGAACGCACAGAGGAGGCGGGCCTTTCGGGGCTCGCCTCTGCGCTCGTAGAGGCGGGCGCGCTGACTCCTGAGTGGCTGCCGACCTTTGAGGCAGTACCCCGTGAGCTGTTCGTACCTGACCGCATCTGGCCGGGCATCGCGGACGGCACTGAGCAGACGGCGTTGGTGGACCGGGCCCAGGACCCCGACGCGTGGTTCAAGGCGGTGTACTCCGATATCCCGCTGACCACGCAGTGGGACGACGGACGGCACAGTGGTGACGGACTGGGAGCCACGCCGACAAGCTCCAGTTCCATGCCGCGCATGGTCTTCTCGATGCTCGCTGACCTGGACGTGCAGGAAGGGCACCGCGTTCTTGAAATCGGCACGGGTACAGGCTGGAACGCTGGTCTTCTGTCGCAACGGCTGGGTGGCGGGAACGTGGTCAGCGTGGAGTATGACGAGACCGTGGCCAAGGAAGCCGGGGAGAACCTTCGGGCCGCTCGTCTGGCCCCGCTGGTCATCGTCGGTGACGGCCGGTTGGGATACGTAGGCGGCGCGCCATACGACCGGGTCATTGCTACGTGTTCGGTCGGGAAGGTGCCCCGGATCTGGATCGAGCAGACCCGGCCGGGCGGAATCATCGTCAGCCCGTGGGGGACGGACTACGGCGGCGAGTACATCGCGCGTCTGACCGTTGCCGACGACGGTATGGCGAACGGCCCCTTCACCCGCTCCAGTGCCTTCATGCGCCTGCGACAGCAGCGAACGGAACGCCCGCCCTTCGACGCCTATCTCAAGGGTCAGCAGTGGCCCGCAGACGGTACAAGGAGCACGACCACGCTTTGCCCCGCTGATATCGGCGGGTGGCTCGAACAGTTTGTGATCGGGCTACAGGTACCCGGGGCGTTCTGGCGTGCCGAGCGGTACGACGACGGCTCTTACACGCTGTGGACGTACAGCACCGACACCCGCTCGTGGGCGTCGGTGGATTACGAGCCGAAGGCGAGTGAGTACGTGGTGGTCCAGTCCGGCCCTCGCAAGCTGTGGGACGAGACGGAAGCCGCCTACCAGTGGTGGGAGGGGCGGGGGCGCCCCGGCTTCGACCGCTTCGGGCTGACCGTGGACGGCGACGGCGAACGGGCGTGGCTCGACTCTCCGGACTGTCCGGTACCACTTCGCAGCGCGTAGCTGCTCCAGCATCGGCCCCAGTTGGCGTTCTCTGAGCGCTGACCGGGGCCCCTTTCTGCTGCCCTGAGCTTGGGCCCTGGCCGTAGCCTTTGCCCATGGATGAGATGCCCCGCGACCACCGACCGGTACCCTGCGTAAGAGTTCTCCTCGCCGAGGATCAGGGGATGTTGCGCGGGGCCCTGGCGCTGCTGCTCGGTATGGAGCCGGACATCGAGGTGGTCGCCCAGGTGGCCACCGGGGACGCCATCGTGGAGACAGCGCTCGTCTCGCGTCCCGATGTGGCCCTGCTGGACATCGAACTGCCCGGTATCAGCGGGCTGGACGCCGCCGCGCTGCTGCGGGACGAGGTGCCCGACTGCCGGGTGCTGATTCTGACCACCTTCGGACGGCCCGGCTATCTGCGCCGTGCCATGGAGGCGGGAGCGGCGGGCTTTCTGGTCAAGGACGGGCCGGTGGAGGAGCTCGCCGCGGCGATCCGCCGGGTGCTGACCGGTGAGACCGTCATCGATCCGGCACTCGCGGCGGCGGCCCTGAGCACGGGCCCGAATCCGCTCACGGCGCGGGAGCGTGAGGTGCTGAACGCGTCCGTGGACGGCGCGACCGTCTCCGACATCGCGGCCAGGCTCCGGCTGTCCGAGTCGACCGTACGGAACTATCTCTCGTCGGCCATCGGCAAGACCGGCACGCGCAACCGTACGGAGGCGGTACGCGCCGCCCGCCGCCAGGGCTGGCTCTGATCCACCGCCGGCCAACGCCGCCAGTGTGGTGCTCGTCAGTCCCAGGCCCAACCCGGCGTCCACCGGCGCCCCGATGACCCCGATATTCCAGACACCGACCAGCGGCATCAGCCGAGGATGCTGCGCGCGGGTGGCGAGGATCACCGCCCAGATTCGGACACGGGTGCGAACACTGGTACGATCTGGGTCCATTGACCCGCTTTGACCCTTTAACCCGGATATGTCCGCATTGTCAGCGGCTTCGGAATCTGCGGCGGCTCGGATCATGCGCGCCATGGTCGCAGCTTGACAGCCCGTCAGAAAGAAGCCCGTCGGCGTCGGACTGTGTTCGTACCGCGTTCGCCGGAATAACGCGGCGATGGGGAAGGTTTCACACTGCATGCACTTGGCGGACCGTGCCGTCCGCCCTGCCCCGCCGCCACGCACCCGCCCCGACCTTCTCCTTTCCTGCCCGGAGGACGCACGTATGCCACAGCCGACAACCGATCACCAACACCCGGAGGCTTCCCGGAACCGGCCGCAGCCCCGGACCCGGCCGCGGACCGGGACCCGTGAGGGCGGCGCCATCGTTCCCGTGCTCGCCTTCGCGGGCATCACCGTGGCGGTGATGCAGACCCTGCTCGTTCCCGTGATCAAGGATCTGCCCGCACTTCTGCACACCTCACCCGCCGACGCCACCTGGGTCATGACGGCGACTCTGCTGGCCGGCGCCATCGCCACCCCGATCATGGGCCGGCTCGGAGATCTCTTCGGCAAGCGCCGGATGCTGCTCGCCAGCCTCGCCGTCATGGTGATCGGCTCGCTGATCTGCGGATTCACCGACGATCTCGTCATCATGATCGTCGGCAGGGCGCTCCAGGGCTTCGCCATGGGCGCGATACCGCTCGGTATCGGCATCATGCGCGACGAGCTGCCGCGCGAGCGCCTCGGCTCCGCGATGGCGCTGATGAGCTCCTCCATCGGCGTGGGCGGCGGACTCGCTCTGCCCGGCGCGGCCCTGGTCGCGCAGAACGCCGACTGGCACGCGCTGTTCTTCTGCGCGGCCGGGCTCGGCGCACTGTCGATCCTGCTCACGCTCCGCTTCGTCCCCGAGTCGTCGGTACGGGCCAGCGGCCGGTTCGACTGGCTCGGCGCGATCGGGCTCTCCGCCGGTCTTGTCGCCCTGCTGCTGCCGATCACCAAGGGCGGCGACTGGGGCTGGGGCTCGACCACCACGATCGGGCTGTTCGTGCTGGCGGTCGTGATCCTGCTGCTCTGGGGCGTCATGGAGCTGAGGAGTGCCGCGCCGCTGGTCGATCTCCGTACCACCGCGCGCCGTGAGGTGCTGCTCACCAATCTCGCCTCGATCATGATCGGTGTCGCCTTCTATGCGATCTCGCTCGTGCTGCCCCAGCTCCTCCAGTTGCCGAAGTCCACCGGATACGGCCTCGGCCAGTCGATGGTGGTGGCCGGGCTGTGTGTGGCACCGCTCGGACTGGCGATGATGTTCACGGCGCCGCTCTACGCCCGGATCTCCGCGCGGCGCGGCCCCAAGGTCTCGCTGATGCTGGGCATGCTGATCATCGGTATCGGATACGGCGCGGGCCTCGGCCTGATGAGCGCTGCCTGGCAGACCATCGTGATCTCGGTGGTCGTGGGCGCGGGCATCGGTCTCGCGTACTCCTCGCTCCCGGCGCTGATCATCGCAGCCGTGGATCCCTCGGAGACCGGCGCGGCCAACGGTCTGAACACTCTGATGCGCTCCATCGGCACGTCGGTGTCGAGCGCGGTGATCGGTATGGTGCTGGCCCACACCTCGGCCGTCTCGGGCGGAGTGACATTGCCCACGCTGCACGGCTTCCGTATCTCGTTCCTGATCGCCACGGGTGCGGTGGCCGCCGGTCTGGCTCTGGCGGCGTTCCTGCCGTCGCAGCGGTCGGCGCCGAAGTCCCTGGCGTCGCTGGAGTCCACGACGCCGGAGTCCACAACACCGGACTCCACACCGGACGAGGACGGACGAGGACGGCAGCACACACTGGTCGCCGGTTCCGGCGGTTTCCGAGGACGTGTGCTGGACCCGGACGGTACGCCGGTGGCATGGGCGAATGTCACACTCATCGACGGCGGAGGCCGGCAGGCGGGACTCACCACCACGGACGAGAACGGCGGATACGCGCTGCTGCCGCAGACCGGCGGGCACTACGTACTGGCGGCGACGGCGACGGGATACGCGCCGCACGCGCGCCCTGCGGTGTACGGCGGCGACGGTCTGCCGGTCGATGTCGATCTGGTGCTGGCACAGAGCGCGCCGGAGCGCGCCACCGCGGTTTCTTCCTGAGCGACGGCGCCCCCGGCTCTTGTGCGGCCGGGGGTGTACGGGAGCATGGGCGCCGACGCCGCCAGGCGGCCGACGGAAACCAGCACGTCAGACCGAGGAGAGCCGCCCATGTCCGCCGGGACCGAGCCCGCACCCGACGTCCTCGCCGCCTTCGAGGCCGCCAAAGGGTTCATGCCCGTACACGAAGGGCTCGCCCTGTACGCGGCGGCGGCCGAGGCCGGCGTGCTCGGGCTGCCGCTCCTGGAGATCGGTACGTACTGCGGACGCTCCACCCTGCTGCTGGCCGCCGCCGCGAGAGAGGCGGGGACGGTCGCCGTCACCGTCGACCACCACCGCGGCAGCGAGGAGCAGCAGGCCGGCTGGGAGTACCACGACCCGGCCGTCGTCGATCCGGACCTCGGCGTCATGGACACGCTCCCCACCTTCCGGCGCACCCTCCACCGGGCCGGTCTGGAGAACCAGGTGATCGCCGTCGTCGGCCGTTCACCGCAGGTCGCGAAGGTCTGGGGCGCGCCGCTCGGACTCGTCTTCATCGACGGCGGCCACACCGAGGAGCATGCCAACGGCGACTACGAGGGCTGGGCGCCGCATCTCACCGAGGGCGGACTGCTCGTGATCCACGATGTCTTCCCGGACCCGGCGGACGGCGGCCGACCGCCCTACCACATATATCTGCGAGCACTCGCCTCCGGCGCCTTCACCGAACTCCCTGGCACCGGCTCGCTGCGCGTCCTGCGCCGTACCGGACCAGGACTCTGACCGTTCGCAGGCCCTGTCTGCCACATGCCGTCTGGCCGGCGGGCGGACGACGCTATGTGGCAGACAGGGGGCCTAGCATCGCTACGTGCCGTACGACAACGAAAGCCCGCAGTCCGGTGAGAGCCGGCCGACCGTCCGACGCCGTTCCGGCCGGAGCAGTCTCGCTGTCGTGGGCGCCGCGCTGGTGTCGGCCGCGCTGGCGGGCTGGCTCGCCTGGCAGGGCATGAGCGGACCGGACGATGGAATTCCGCCCGCC
>NZ_FMDK01000288.1 GCF_900091995.1 Streptomyces sp. MnatMP-M17 | reverse complement strand
CCGGCGCAGGTCCAGAGCCGGATCAACAACTACCAGCGCTTCACCCAGATCCTGGGCGTCACTCCCGGAGCCAATCTGAGCTGCTGACGTTATTCGGTTCCCGCGCCCGTGGCCTTCGAGTCGCCGGGTGCGAGTGCGAAGGCCGGTCCGACGACCTCCGGGTCGCCGCTCCGGCCTTCGTGCGGTCCGGGCCGTTCCTCCCGGACCAGTTCGGCGTTGAACTGCGCACCGGCCAGCAGGGAGAGATTGGTGACCCAGAGCCAGACGAGAAAGACGATGATCCCGGCGAGCGATCCGTACAGCCGGTTGTACGTCCCCGCCTGCGCCGTGTAGAGCGCGAAGCCCGCGGACGTCAGCAGCCAGAGCGCGACCGCGAGGACACCGCCGGGCAGCGCGTGGCGCAGCCCTCGTCTGCCGGGCGGACCGGTACGGAACACCACCAGCACCAGAACCGCCGCCAGCGTCAGCAGCAGCGGCCACTTCAGCGCGTTCCACACCAGGCTCACCGTCGAGTCCATCCCCAGTACGCGTCCCAGCGTGGCCGCGACCTCGCCGGTCAGCACCAGCGTGAAGGCACTGGTCACCAGGAGAGCCAGCAGGGCGCAGGCGGTGATCGCGATCCGCGGCGCCGTACGCCACGGCGGTCTGCGGTCGACGGTGCCGTACATGGTGTGCAGGGCCCGGCGGAACACTCCGAGATAGCTGGAGGCCGACCACACCGCGCCGACGGTGCCGAAGGACGCCAGCACCCAGGCTGCGGAGCGCTGCCGTGCCATCTCCTCCAGGGCGCTGTGGACCAGCATCCGGGACTGGGCGGGAACGAGAACCGTGATCTGACCGGTGAGCTCTCCGCTCGCGCCGGGGCCGGCGAGGCCGATGAAGCATACGGTGACCAGCAGCGCCGGGAAGATCGCCAGAACGGCGTAGTACGTGAGGGCGGCTGCCCGGTCGGTGGCGTCGTCCCGCCACAGCGCGAGCGGTGTACGGCGCAGCGCTCCGGTGATCCGTCCCGGCCCGGCGAGCGATGGCCTGTCAGATGCCGGACCGCCGTGGGCCGACGTGCTGATGGCCTCCCGCGCCACAGGATCCCTCTCGCCGTCCTGCGACGGCTCCCGGCGCCCGGATTCCTCGGCGGACAAGCTGCCTCCCGTGTCCTCGCTGCTGCGCTGCCGTGCTGCTGGTGATCTTCCGGTCCCGGCCTACCCTGCCTCATCCCTCCACCGGCCCGCACACCGCACCGCCGCCGCGCTTCCGCGCCCTGCCGACCTGGGGCATTCGCCCGCCGGATAACTGTTTGCCCACCGTCTCGTTGTGCCGGTCGGGGCGGCGGCCGGTCTTCGCGCGCCCGCGTACCGGGAGCGCCCGCGTACCGGAGCGACCGCCCAGACACCGACGAGCGGAGGTCCCTTGTGCCAGACGGAACACAGATGGAGCCGAGACCCGTCCACGGACGCCGTCCCGGAACGACGACGGCGCCGTCCGGCCGTCGGCGCGCCCGCCGCCACTTCCTGCGCGCGCTGTTCGGCCTCGGCGTGGTCGCCGGTACGTCGGCGGTGCTGACGCCCGTCTTCAGAGCGGGCCGCCGGGTGACCGAGGGAGCGGCCGGAGGAGCGGACAAGGGAGCGGAGGCGTCCGGTGAGAGAAGGACCGTCGACGAGATGTACCGAGGACGGCATATCCGCATCGGTACCACGGGAAGCGCGTACGTACCGCCCGGCGCGAGGTTCCTGGCCGCCTCGGCCGTCTCGCCGCTCCGTCCCGCGCCCGTGCTCGACATCCGTATCGACGGCCGGCCGCTCCAGCTGATGCGGCGCGCGGACGGCAGCTATCTGAGCGCCGTCAACCACTACGAGTCGTTCCCGACACCGTTGGCCGCGGCCCGCGCGGCCGTCGAGGACCTCGCCGGCGCCGAACTGTCGATCTCCGGACCGATCCACCACATCTGAACCCCGGAAGGGCCGTCACCGGTGTACACGAGAAAGAACCAGCGGAATCTGACCAGCGCGGAGAGGAGAGGCTTCGTCGGCGCCGTGCTGGAGCTGAAACGCAACGGGGAGTACGACGAGTTCGTACGGCAGCACATCGAGTACTACGTCATCGACGGGGAGGACGGACTGCGCGCCGCGCATATGACACCGTCCTTCTTCCCTTGGCACCGCCGCTTTCTGCTGGAGTTCGAGCGCGCGCTCCAGCGGATCGACCCGAAGGTGACCGTGCCGTACTGGGACTGGACGACCGACAACACACCCGCCGCCGCGCTCTGGTCCGAGGACTTCCTCGGCGGCAACGGCCGTACGCGCGACCATCAGGTGATGACCGGTCCGTTCGCATATGAGACCGGACAGTGGACGATCAGGAACGGAGTGACGGACCGGAAGTACCTCATGCGCAATCTGGGCCGGCCGTCCGCGCCGATCTCGCTGCCCAGCCATGACGAACTGGCCTGGGCGATGAACGAGCCGGTGTACGACATGGAGCCGTGGGACTCGACCGCCGCCTCCGGGTTCCGCAACCGGCTGGAGGGCTGGCTGTCCGGCGGTGTCGAGCGCTGGCGCAACCACAATCGGGTTCATCGCTGGGTCGGCGGGCATATGCTCGGTGCCTCCTCCCCGAACGATCCCGTCTTCTGGCTCCACCACTCCTTTGTCGATCTGCTCTGGGACCGCTGGCAGCGGCGCCATCCGAAGGCGGTCTATCTGCCGAGGACCCGGCTGCGGCCCGACGATCCGCAGAGCGGACGGGTCATCAGTCTGGAGGAGCCCATGCCGCCGTGGGACGTCAAGCCGTCCGAACTCCTCGACCACCGGGACCTGTACCGCTACGAACAGTGACAGCGCCTGCCCTCGGCACACCACTTCTCGGCGCAGCGTCTCGCGGCCTCCGCCCGCAGGACGCGACGGCCTCCCGCGCGCGAACGCGGGAGGCCGTCACTCACCAGTTCCGCACGGCACCGGAGCCGTGCGTTCTCACCGGTGATCAGCCGCCGTAGCCACCATGGCCATGGCCCTTGCCGTGCTTGCCCGAGATGTTGGCGCAGTGGTTACCGAACGCCGGGTTGAGCAGACCCACCAGGTCGACGGTGTTGCCGCAGACATTGAGCGGGATGTGCAGGGGCACCTGGATGACATTGCCGGACAGAACACCGGGCGAGCCGACTGCCGCCGCCTCGGCTTCGGCGTCGGCAGCGGCCATACCGGCACCGGAGGCCAGCACGGCACCCGTGCCGACGAGAACAGCGGTTGCCTTCGCGATACGCGACATCAAGTTTCTTCTCCTTGGACGTTTGGGAGCGCAGCCGCACGATGTGCGGCCCTCACGCACTTCAACGCCGTGACTCACGCTCGGTAACGGACAACCAGCCATTCGGTGCCGCATCTTCCGGCTCGCGCGCGGACGCGGCTGACCTGGAGTCAGCCGGAGCGGCGGGGCTGGAGTGTGGTGGCGTATTCTCCGCCTCGCGCCAGCAGCTCATGGTGGCTGCCCACCTCCACGATCCTGCCGCGGTCCATCACGATGATGCGGTCCGCGTTCCTGATGGTGGAGAGCCGGTGCGCGACCACAAAGACCGTTCTGCCCTGGACGAGATGCGACAGCGCGTCCTGGATCAGTCCCTCCGACCGGCTGTCGAGCGCCGAGGTCGCCTCGTCCAGCACCAGCACACGCGGATCCCTGATCAGCGCCCTGGCGATCGCGAGCCGCTGCTTCTGACCGCCCGACAGCCGGGCGCCGCGTTGTCCCACCACCGTGTCGAGACCGTCCGGCAGCCGCTCGATGAACTCCATCGCGTGGGCGGCCAGCAGCGCCTCCCGCAGCGCCTTCTCGTCCGCACCGCCCTCCAGACCGTAGGTGACGTTCTCCCGGATGGTCCCCTCGAACAGGATCGACTCCTGCGGTACGACGGAGAGGAAGCGCCGGTAGGTGCGCAAATCCAGGGACGCCATGTCCGTACCGTCGAGCAGGATCCGGCCCTCCGTGGGCCGGATGAAACCGATCAGCAGATTGAGGATCGTGGACTTGCCCGCGCCCGAGGCGCCCACCAGCGCGACGGTCTCGCCGGGCAGCACCGACAGATCGAATCCGTGCACGGAGTGCTCCGTGGCGTCGGGATAACGGAAGCCCGTTCCCTGGAAGTCGATCCGTCCCTCGACCCGCTCGACAAGCGTCTTGCCCTCGTTGCTCTCCAGGTCGGGCGCCTGGAGGACCTCACCGACCGAACGCACCGACTCCAGTCCCTTGGAGATGATCGGAGTCAGATTCATCAGTGTCGTCAGCGAGGCGGTCAGCGCGGTGAAGAAGGTGCTGATCATCACCACATCGCCGGCCGAGAGGCCCCACCAGCCGTAGTACGCCACGAGCGCCGAGCCCGAGAGACAGCCGACCGCCATGGTGTTGAGCAGGATCCAGGAGAGCGAGCCGAAGCGGCCGTTGAGCACATCGAGCCGGAATCCGGCGGTGAGCACCCGCTCCAGTGTGTTGTCGACACGGTGCAGCGCCGTGCGCTCCAGACCGTGCGCACGGGTGATCGGTATGAGCGTCGTCATCTCGCCGACCCGCGACGAGAGCCGCTCGACCTCCAGCCGGAACTCCTCGTTGCTGCTCCGTATCCGGGAGCGCAGTTGGCGTACCAGCAGCGCCGCGAGCGGCACGACGACCAGGAACACCGGCAGCACGACCGGCGTACGGAACCCGATCACCGCCAGTCCGCCCAGCAGCGTCATGATGGCGCCGAGTCCCATGTCGGCGCTCTGCTGGGTCATCGTCTCGACCGACTCGACGTCCCGTACGACCTTGGTCTGGAGCACACCCGCGCTGACCCGGGCGTGGTAGCCGATGGACAGATACTGCATCCGGCGGCAGAGCGCCGAGCGCAGCTCACGTCCCATCCGGCGGATGCTGGCGCTCATCAGACGCGCGTACAGCAGGTGCAGCGGGAAGTTGAGTACGAGGACCAGTACCACGGCGCCCGTGTTGTACCAGAGGTGGGAGACGGGCCTGTGGTCCACGACCACATCGATGATGTTGGCCGTGATCAGAGGCAGCATCCAGACGGGGATGTGCTTGACGGCGAAGACCACGACGGCGAGCAGCAGCCTGCGGCGGTCGGGGCGGAAGAGGTAGGCGAGCGTGCGGAGCGGATGCTCCCCCGAGTAGTGGTGGTCCAGCGGGCTGGAACGCGGGGTTGATTCGGGATTCTGCATGGAGAGCGAGGTCCTCTTTCGGATGATGATCATATTAGCCCTCGGCGTGCAGACATGCAGTCTCCTCCGACCGGCCCACGGTCGGAAGCGCTTTCCGAGGCGCTTTCCGATCCAGGCCCTCCGATGCGCGCCCCAGGAACAGCCCAGGAACAGCCCAGGAACAGCCCAGCCGCCCGGGGGGCACCTGTCGGCCACCCGTCAGGACTTTCCTGGGGCGTGCGACGGCCCGATCGGTGAGATGGTGGCTCCATGGCTGATCGGGGTCGACCTCCGGCTGCCGTGTCGCTGCCGGACGACTGGCCCGCCCATCCGGATCTGAGCCTCGCGCTGAACCGCATGGGCGGCTTCGACTGGGATCTCGACAGCGGGCTGGTGCATCTGGACGGGCCTGCCCTTGAGCTCTTCGACCTGCGGCGCGAGGAGTTCGACGGCGAGCCGGAGGTCCTCCTCGGTCTGGTGCCCAACGACGAGGCCGCGCGGCTGAAGAGCCTGATCGCGCGGGCGCTCAAGGAAGGTCTGGCCTCCTACGGCGCGTACTTCCGGATCAGGCACCGCGACGGATCGCTGCACTGGACCCGCACCCAGGCGCATATCAGGCACGAGGCGGGACGGCCGCGCAGAATCATCGGCATCCTACGGTCCGCCGAGCAGGAGCTTGCCGAGGCCGCCCTCAGAAGCGATGTGGACGAGGGCCGGCGCAGACTGACCGGAGTGGTCGGCCGGACCACCGATCTGCTGGCCCGCGCCTCCTCGATGGACGATGTCATCGCCATCCTGAAGGACGACGAGGCGCTGGGACATCTCCGGGCCGTCAGTGTGATGCTGGGCGTGATCGAGGGCGGCCGGATCCGGCTGGTCGCCGAGGGACGACTCGGTTCCTATGTGCCGGAGCTGCTCTACACCAGGATCGACGACCAGTTCCCGATGAGCGAGGTGGTACGCACCCAGCGCCCCCGCTTCATCACCTCACGCGAGGAGTTCCGCTCCGGCTATCCGCTCCTGTGGCCGTATCTCGAACCGCTCTCGGTCGGCTCCGGCGCCTATCTGCCGCTGATCGCGCAGGCCCGGCCGATCGGCGCCCTCGGTCTGCTCTATCCACGGCACGGCACCTTCAGCGACGAGGAGCGCAATCTGCTGGTCGCCCTCAGCAGCGGAATCGCCCAAAGCCTGCAATGCGCCATGCTCTACGAACAGGAGCACGATCTCGCCGAGGGCCTCCAGCAGGCGATGCTCCCGCGCCGTATCCCCGACATCCCCGGCGCACGGACCGCCGTCCGCTACCGCTCGGCCCGCATGGGCCGGAGCGTCGGCGGTGACTGGTACGACGTGCTTCCGCTGCCGGGCGGCCGGGTCGGGCTGACGATCGGCGATGTCCAGGGCCATGACACGGACGCGGCGGTGGTGATGGGACAGCTGCGCATGGCGCTCTGGGCGTACGCCGCCGAGGGACATCCGCCCGCCACCGCGATGGTCCGCGCCTCGGCGCTCCTGCATGAGCTGGGCACCGACCGCTTCGCGACCTGTACGTACGCGGAGGTCGATCTGTCGAGCGGTGCGCTGAGCGTCGTACGGGCCGGGCATCTCGATCCGCTGCTGCGGCGGGCCGACGGAAGCTGTCACTGGATGCCGGCGGCGGGCGGACTGCCGCTCGGGCTCTCGGCGGAGTTCACCCGGCCCGGCGGGATCGGCTACCCGGTGACCACCGGAGTGCTCGGGTCCGGCGAGACGCTGCTGCTCTTCACCGACGGTCTGGTGGAGCAGCCGGGCGTCGATCTGGGCGAGCGGCTCGAAGTGCTCAGGGAGACGGTACGGACGGGCCCCGCCGATCCGGCGGAGCTGGCGGACCTGCTGTTCGAGGGACTGGGACAGGAGAGCGGCGAGGACGACATGGCCCTGTTGCTGCTGCGCCGGGACTGACCGGGCTTCGGTCCTTCTCTGCTGATGCGGCGTCAGAAACCTGTGCTGTGCCGCGTTTTCGGCATCCGCGTGCGCCTCGGTCCGTTTCGCCCTGTCACCGCGTGTTCTCCCCGACGTTCCCACGAACCCCTGGATCAATGGTCTGCGCACCGCGATGCTGACGGCCGACAGCGCTTTCCGAGTGCGTATCCACCGTCTTTCAGGAGAAGTTGTGGGCCCAGGCTTTGCCGGGCGGTCCGCCGTGCTGTTCGCGGCGGTGACCGCCCTGACGGCGGGGGCGGCAGCCCCGTCCCTCGCCGACTCCGTCCCCGATCCACGTCCCCGTACCGCCGCGGAGATCCTGCGGCCCGTCGCGCCGCCGCCCGCGAGCGCGGCCACCGCCGTTCCGGGCGCCACGGCGATCCCGAGAGCCATCGCCGACGGCGACGGCATCGAGACCGCGCGCGCCTCGCGCCCGATCGCTCCCGGTATCCGGCTGACCTCGTACGACCGGCTCGAATCCGACAAGTGGCTGCGTGTCGACACGCTCTTTGTCGATCTCGACGGCAGCGGTGCCCAGGCCGACTATCTCTCCTCGGGCAAGGTCTCCGACCGCCGTACGGTCTCCCAGCTCGCCGTCGGCCATGACGCCGGGCCGGGCCGCCGTACCGTCGCCGCGATCAACGCCGACTTCTTCGACATCAACGAGACGGGAGCGCCCCAGGGCCCCGGTCTCGCGGACGGCGAGGTCGTCCACTCACCGGCGCCCGGCGCCCATCAGGCCGTCGGTATCGGTCCCGGAAACGCCGGACGGATCCTGAAGCTCTACTTCGACGGCACGGTGACGCTCCCTTCGGGGACGCGAGCGCTGGAGGCGTACAACGCGGCGAACGTGCCCGCCGGCGGCATCGGCGCGTACACCACGGGCTGGGGCGAGGCCGACCGCCGACTCACCGTGGACCGTGCGGCTCCCGTCGCCGAGGCCGCCGTACGGGACGGCAAGGTCGTCTCCGTGACGGATCTGCCCGGCAGCGGTCCGATCGCCGAGGGCACCACGGTGCTGGTCGGCCGGGAAGCGGGCGCCGTGGCGCTCGCCGCGTTGCGGCCAGGCGACCCGGTGACGGTGGAGTTCCGGCCGCGCGCCGACAGTGGGCCGGTGCCGCGCACCGCCGTCGGCGGCCGGGAACTGCTGGTCGTGGACGGGACGGCGGTCGGCCACGAGGGAGAGGGCAACAACACCGCCGCTCCCCGTACCGCCGTCGGCTTCTCCCAGGACGGCAGCACCATGCAGGTGATCACCGTGGACGGACGGCAGGCCGACAGCGGTGGAGTCACCCTCACCGAGCTGGGCCTGATGATGCGTGAGGCCGGCGCGTACAACGCGCTCAACCTCGACGGCGGCGGCTCCTCCACACTGGTCGCCCGCGCGCCGGGCAGCGACGCCCTGCGGGTGGAGAACAGTCCCTCCGACGGCAGCGAGCGCACGGTGCCCAACGGTCTCGCGCTCACCGCGCCGGACGGCAGCGGCCGGCTCAGCGGTTTCTGGGTCGAGACCCGTACTCCCGCGGGCGCGGCACCGACCGTCGATCCGGTCAAGGGCGGCCATCCCGAGCGGGTCTTCCCGGGCCTGACCCGCCGGCTCACCGCGGCCGGATACGACGAGACCTATGGCCCGGCGGCCGGCACACCACGCTGGCGGGCCGTACGGTCCTCGGTGGGACGGATCGACTCCCAGGGCGTGTTCACCGCGCGCCACAGCGGCACCACCGAGGTACGCGCCGAGCGCGGACACGCGACGGGCGTTACGGAACTGACCGTGCTCGACGCGCTCGACCGTATCCAGCCCACCACCCGGCGCGTCGGACTCGCCGACGCGGACGGGACGGGCACCTTCGGCATCGTCGGACTCGACGCCCATGGCACCAGCGCGCCCGTCGAACCCAGGGACGTACGGCTGGAGTACGACCGGTCCCTGTTCGCCGTCACCGACGACGGCCGTGGCTCCTTCACCGTGAAGTCCCTCACGGGCAGCGGCGCCGGAGCGATCACGGCGAGCGTCGGCGGCGCCACGACCGTACTCGCCGTGAGCGTCGGACTCGCCGAGCAGCCGGTCTCCGGTCTGGACGACGCCGCGTCGTGGACGTTCAGCCAGGCACGCGCGAGCGGCTCGGTCTCGGCGACTCCCGACGGCCACACCGGCACCGGGCTCACCCTCTCCTACGACTTCACCCAGTCCACCGCCACCCGCGCCGCCTACGCCACTCCGCCGCGGCAGCTCGCGGTGCCCGGCCAGCCGCAGTCCTTCAAGCTGTGGATCAAGGGCGACGGCAAGGGCGCCTGGCCGACTCTGCATCTCAAGGACGCGGCAGGCTCCGACCAGTTGCTGCGCGGACCGTATGTCACCTGGACCGGCTGGCGGCAGGTGACCTTCGCCGTACCGGCCGGAGCGGCCATGCCACTGAGCCTCCACCGCTTCTATCTCGCCGAGACCGCCGCCGCCAAGCAGTACACGGGCGAGATCGTGATCGACGATCTGACGGCGCAGGTACCGCCCACCGTGGAGCTGGCCGAACCGCCGCGTGTGGCTGATCCACTGATCGACTCGGCCGCGGTCACGGAGGGCAGGGACTGGCGGTTCGCGATCATGTCCGACGCCCAGTTCGTCGCCCGTGCCCCGGACAGCGCGATCGTCGCCCAGGCCCGGCGTACGCTGCGCGAGATCAGGGCGGCCAAGCCGGACTTCGTGGTGATCAACGGCGACCTGGTGGACGAGGGCTCGCCCGCGGACCTCGACTTCGCCCGTACCGTACTGACGGAGGAGCTCGGCGACGCGGTGCCCTGGTACTACATTCCGGGCAACCACGAGGTGATGGGCGGCTCCATCAAGAACTTCACCGACCGGTTCGGCCCCGCGCAGCGGGTCTTCGACCACGAGGGCACCCGCTTTCTCGCCCTCGACACATCGAGTCTGACGCTGCGCGGCGGCGGCTTCGCCCAGATCAGGGCCGTACGCGAGCAGCTGGACGCGGCGGCGAAGGACAGCCGTGTCCGCTCGGTCATGCTGATCGAGCACGTACCGCCGCGCGATCCGACGGTCCAGAAGGCCAGCGAGCTGAGCGACCGCAAGGAGGCGGCGCTGATCGAGCAGTGGCTCGCGGAGTTCCGCCGTACGACCGGCAAGGGCGCGGGACTCATCGGCAGCCATGTCGGTGTCTTCCATGCCTCGCGGGTGAACGGTGTGCCGTATCTGATCAACGGCAACTCGGGCAAGGCGCCCGCCGCGCCCGTGGACGAGGGCGGCTTCACCGGCTGGTCGCTCGTCGGTGTGGACCGGATCTCCCGTGGCGAGCAGTCTGCGGCGCGGCTGAAGCCGTGGGAGGGCGGCCCCGACTGGCTCTCCGTGCAGACCCGCGCGCACACCGACGCGCTGGAACTCGACGCGCCGGCCGTGCTGACTCCCCGTCACTGCGCCCAGGTCGCGGCAACCGTCGTCCAGGGCGCCCGACGGATCCCGGTCGGCTTCCCGCTGAGCGCGGACTGGACCGGGTCCCCGAATCTCCTTGTCGGCGACCGGGACGGTGCCCGGCCCCGCCATACGGCGGTCTTCGACCCGGCGACGGGCACACTGACCGCACTGCGGCCGGGCACCGTCACGCTCGCGGTGACGGTCAATGGTGTGACACGGAAGACGGAGATCCGGATCGCCGCGACGGCGGTCGCGCCTGCGGCGTGATCCCGTGAGGCGTGCTTCTTCACGATGAGTACGGTCTCCCGTGCCTGGAACCGCCGGAACCGGGCACGGGACACCGCGGTCCGCTCTTCAGGACAGTGTGTCGAAGCTCAGCGCCGTGAACCGGGCCGTGAAGCCCTTGCCGTCGGGAGAGGCACACATCGGTCCCGCCTGCGCGGCCACATCGGGCGGAAAGTAGGCGAGCCGCAGCATGGTCGCGGGCGAGCCGTCGATGCCGTAGTGGATCGTCACGGTGTCGCCCTCGCGCCGCAGTTCGACGGTCACGGGTGCCGGGCTGTCGGTGAGATGGGCAAGCGGCACGACATTCCAGTCGGAGACCTCACGGGTGACGACGGCGCTGAGCTGCTGCCGGCCGTCGACGTACTCGATACCCGTCTTGATCCAGTTCTTCGCGTCGATCCGGAGCAACAGCCCGGCCTGGTCGTACTGTTCGCGGTAGTCGCCGGTGAAGGTGGCACGCAGCACGAAGTTCCCGGGCACCGGCCGCAGCAGGGCGTGTCCCGTGTCCCGTACGAAGCCGTAGTGCGTGGTCACCCAGAAGTCCGTGTCCGGGGCCGTGGTGACATCCAGGGCGTCGTCGTACGGAGCCCAGTGGGCGGGCGGATTGAGCCAGCTCCAGTCGGTGAAGCCAAGGCACGACTCCGTACCGGTGGCGCGCTCGCCCATGTTCTCTCCTTGTGTCGGCGGTCGTCGGCGGACAGGAGACAGACTCGCACGGCCCCGCCCAGGACGTCGCCCGACCCCCGCGGCCCGTCGGCCTCTGAGGCCGCCGGGATCCGGCTGACCGCCGAGCGGCCTTGGGTGTCGTCGCCCGTCGTTGTCCGTCGTCTGTCGTTGTACGGGCGGTCACCCGGCCGTCGTCCTGCCGCGCCAGCATGGCCTGATCGCGGCGAGCGGGAGCGCGGACGACTTCCAGGGCGTGGTGCCGCTGGGAGCCGCGGCCTCCATGGAGTTCCTCGCGGCCGCCCGTGGGCGTCTCGTCGCGTCCTGCCGGCTGGACGACGCTGCCCGCGAGGCGCTGCGTACCGTTCTCTCCGGCGCATGCTGCCCGCAACGGGAGCGCTCCCACAAGCCGTGGCCACGGTACGGTCCCGGGGCCTGCCCGACGGCGCGGCCGAACGCGCGACCCGCACGGTCCGTCAGACGGGACGGAAGGCCTGGAGATGGTCCGCCGCCCAGGAGCGGTACGTACCGGCGGGCCGGCCGAGGAGCGTCTCCACCGTCGGCTCCACCCGGGCCTTGGCACCCGACCGCTGCCGTACGGCACTCTCCATCAGCGCGTCGGCCACCGGGACCGGATACCGGGCGCGCAGCGCCTCGTACGCCTGGTCCCGTGTCACCTCCAGGAACCTCAGCGGACGTCCGAGCACTTCGGACAGCACGGCGACCTGCTGTACGGGGCTGATCGCGGCCGGCCCCGTCAGGGCGTGGGCCCGGCCGACATGACCGGTGCCGGTGGAGGCGAGGGACAGTACGGCCGCGTCCGCGATGTCGCGGGGATCGACGGTGGCGTTGGGCGAGGTGCCGTTCATTCCTCGCACCACGCCCTCGTCCCGGACGGAGCGTGCCCAGCCGAGTGTGTTGGACATGAAGGACCTGGGCCGCAGAAAGGTCCAGCCGACGCCCGAGGCGCGGATGACCTCCTCGCTGTTCCGCTGCCACCGCGTGATCAGATCCGTTGCGTCCGGTTCGGCCACCGCCTGTGCGGAGAGCTTGACGAGATGCCGTACGCCCGCCGAGCGGGCCGCCGTGACGAAGTGCTCGTCATGGGCCGGCGTGAGCGGATCGGCCGTCACCAGCAGCGCGGCCCTGATGCCTCTCAACGCCATGGCCAGACTGCCCGGATCGGCGAAGTCGCCGCCGACGACCTCGGTCCCGGGACCGGCGAGCGCGGCGATACGGCGTGGGTCACGCGACAGCAGCCGGACTGGCTCCTCGGTGGCGGTGCCGGAGGCGCGAAGGCGTTCCACCACCAACCGTCCTACCGTGCCGGTGACTCCGGTGAGCAGGATCATCCGGTCAGCCCGTGAAGTCCGCCGCCGTCACACGCGCGCCCCGGTCGGGCGCGGTGTCGATACTGGGCATCAGTCCGGGCACCGCGATGCTCGGCAGGATATGGCCCCACAACAGGGAGATCCGGCGTCCGAGATCCTCGCGCTGGGTGAGCGCACGGGACATGAGCTGAATCCCGGCGAACGCGCCCACCAGTAGCTCCACCGTGTCCCGAGGCTGCACATTGGGCAGCAACTCGCCCTGATCGCGGGCCTGTTCCATCAGTACGATCAAGTGCTCCGGCCACTGGCGGAAAGGGCCGCTGTGATCGACACCGGGAGGCGCGCCCTGATCCACGGTGAGCCGGACGCTCCCTCTGAGCAGAGCGTTTTCCAGGAGCCGGTGGGCGACGGCGAAGGTGATGTCGATGACTTCCTGTAATTTGCAGGCCTGCGGCGGAACGGTCCCGAGCTGCACCTGTTCGTCCAGAACGGCCTGTGCGAGCGCCTCCTTGGACTGGAAGTGGAAGTAGAGGGCGCCCTTGGTGACGCGGGCCCGCTGAAGAACCATCGTGAGTGTGGTCGACGCGTACCCGTACTCGTCGAAGACCGCTCCGGCCGCCTCCAGGATCGCCGTGCGCGTCCTGATGGCGCGCTCCTGTGTTGCCATGAAATGCCTCTCTACGGACCGGCCAGCGGACATCGGTGTCCAAAAACAAACCGCCCACCCCGTACTATAGTGCTCAACCGGATGAGGAATATATCCTGTACGCCATAACAATTTGGGCGGACACGGAGACTCATGGGCTCCCGTATCCGGGGACGGCCGATACCTGCGCGCGTTTCAGTGACAGTCGGCGTCGGGTGAATCCGCATACAGGGCAGTCGGTTTTCTTGCTGCAAAGACGCAGTAGCCGTGGGACGGCGCGCTGGGCACATATGCCACCGAACACATCTGAGGAGTCTCCGACCGGTACGTGAGCACCACCGGCGGCCGAGCACGAGCGCCGGCCGAACATCCCTCACCCCGGCCGAGCACGCCTCACCCCGGCCCCGTACCCCGGGCAGCCGCCTGAATGGCCCAACCGGCCTGCTCCGTCCCTACGTTCCGTAGCCGGTACGCGCAACCCGGACGGTGCTTCGCATCCCGCGCCGGTCCTCCCTCGGCGGCCGTCCTCGCATGCCCTCTCCCCTGCTTCTCCCAGGTTGCGTGGCGCTGGACCACCCGTGAGTGTGGGCCGCAGTTCCCTGCGAACACCGGATGAAGGAGAGCACTCGTGGCGACCCTGTGCAAACCCGCTGTCTCGGTTCCCGAGCATGTGATCACCATGGAAGACACGCTCGCTCTCGCGCGTTCCCTGCACTCGGACCATCCGCAACTGCCTCTCGCCCTGCGACTGATCCAGAACACCGGCGTGGCCAAACGCCATATCGTCCAGCCCATCGAGGAGACACTCCGGCACCCCGGCTTCGAGCAGCGGAACATGCTGTACGAGACGGAGGCGAAGGCCCGTGTGCCCGCGGTGATCAATACCGCCCTGGACCACGCGCGGCTCCGTCCCGCGGACATCGACCTCATCGTCTATGTCTCGTGCACCGGGTTCATGATGCCGTCGCTCACGGCCTGGCTGATCAACACCATGGACTTCCCCAACCACACCCGGCAGCTCCCCATCGCCCAACTGGGGTGCGCGGCCGGCGGCGCGGCCATCAACAGGGCACACGACTTCTGCCGGGCGTACCCGGGAGCCAATGTGCTCATCGTCGCCTGTGAGTTCTGCTCGCTCTGCTACCAGCCCACCGACCTCGGCGTCGGCTCGCTGCTCTCCAACGGGCTGTTCGGGGACGCGGTCGCCGCGGCCGTCGTACGGGGCCAGGGCGGTACCGGTATCGCGCTGGAGCGCAACGGCTCGCATCTCGTGCCCGACACCACCGACTGGATCGCCTACAGCGTCCGGGCCACCGGCTTCCACTTCCTGCTGGACAAGCGTGTACCCACCACCATGGAGCCGCTGGCACCCGCCCTGCGCACGATCGCCGACCAGCACGGCTGGGACGCCACCGGCCTGGACTTCTACATCATCCACGCGGGCGGCCCGCGCATCCTGGACGACCTCAGCCACTTCCTGGAGGTGGCGCCCGAGGCGTTCCGGTTCAGCCGGGGCACCCTCACCGAGTACGGGAACATCGCCAGCGCCGTCGTCCTCGACGCGGTACGAAGACTCTTCGACGAGGGCGGACGGGCCTCCGGGGAGCGAGGCATCATCGCCGGCTTCGGGCCCGGTATCACCGCCGAGATGGCCCTGGGCCGCTGGACCACCACCGGAGCCGGGCCCGCGTCCGCCATGACGGAACGCCATGTCTTCGGAACCCGGGGCCGCAGCGCCCATCCCTCACCCGCGACCGAACCGGTGGGCTGGTGATGACGAGCACCACTCCCGCCACGGCGGCCGGCTCCCGGCC
>NZ_FMDK01000374.1 GCF_900091995.1 Streptomyces sp. MnatMP-M17 | reverse complement strand
GTGCCTTTCGGCCGGGACCGGCAGCCGCCGTACCGCTACTGCTGTCGCCACCGTCACTCAGAGCTTGGACAGCTCTTCCACCAGGTCGTCCAGACCCAGCGAGCCCTGTGACAGCGCCGCCATGTGCCAGGCCTTCGCGTCGAACGCGTCGCCATGTGCCTTACGGGCGTTCTCCCGCCCGAGCAGCCAGGCGCGCTCGCCCAGCTTGTAGCCGATCGCCTGGCCCGGCATCGAGAGATAGCGGGTCAGCTCGCTCTCCACGAATTCCGCGGGCCGGCCGCTGTGGTTCCCGAAGAACTCCTGCGCAAGCTCAGGCGTCCAGCGCTCGCCCGGGTGGAACGGCGAATCCGCCGGGATCTCCATCTCCAGATGCATACCGATGTCCACGATCACCCGGCAGGCACGCATCATCTGCGCGTCCAGATAACCGATTCTGCGCTCCGCGTCCGGCAGGAAGCCCAGCTCGTCCATGAGCCGCTCCGCGTAGAGCGCCCAGCCCTCCGCGTTGGCGCTGACCATGCCGACGGTCGCCTGGTAGCGGGAGAGCTGGTTGGCGACCAGCGTCCACTGGGCGAGCTGGAGATGGTGGCCCGGGACGCCTTCGTGGTACCAGGTGGACACCAGGTCGTATACGGGGAAGCGGGTGGCGCCCATGGTCGGGAGCCAGGTGCGGCCGGGCCGTGAGAAGTCCTCGGACGGGCTGCTGTAGTACGGCGCGGCCGGCCCGCCAGGCGGCGCGATCCGGGACTCCACCTTCCGTACCTGCTCGGCGAGTTCGAAGTGTGTGCCGTCCAGCGCGTCCATGGCCTCGTCCATGAGGTTCTGGAGCCACTCCCTGACCTCGTCGACGCCCTCGATGTGCTCTCCGTGCTCCTCAAGATGCGCGAGTGCCTCCCAGGGACCGGCGCCCGGCAGGATCTTCTCGGCCTCGGTCCTCATCTCGGCCAGCAGCCGGTGGTACTCGGACCAGCCGTACGCGTACGCCTCGTCCAGATCCAGATCCGTGCCGTTGAAGTAGCGCGACCAGCGGGCGTAGCGCTCCCGGCCCACGGTGTTCGGCGCGTCCTCGACGGCGGGCGCGTACACATCACGGATCCAGTCGCGCAGCTCCGTGACGGCGGCGGTGGCCCCGCGCGCGGCGTCGTCCAGCTCCGCACGGAGCGGTTCGGGGCCCGCCGAGGCGAACTCCTCGAACCAGCCGCGCTCCTCACCGGCCCACTCCGTGAGCTGGCCGACGAAGGTCGCGGTGGGGCGCGGCCCGGCGTACAGCTTGCGTTCGAGTCCCAGGGCGAGCGAGGCGCGGAAACCTTCCAGCGCCGCAGGCACGGCCCGCAGCCGCTCGGCGATCGCCGCCCAGTCCTCGTCCGTCTCGGCCGGTGTCACGGTGAACACCTCGCGGATGTGATGCGCCGGCGAGTGGATGTTGCTGACCTTGCGCAGCCCCTCGTCGGCGTCATGGATGGCGAGTTCCGCCGTCAGCCGCTCACGCAGCAGCCGGCCGCAGCACCGCTCGGCATCGGCGTCCGCGCCCGGCAGCGTCTCGGCCCGGTCGAGCCGGGCGAGCGTCTCCCGGGCGAGATCGGCGAGAGCCTGCTGACCGGCCGGAGAGAAATCGGGAAGGCGACGGGAACTCTCCGCGACGCCCAGAAAGGTGCCGGTGATGGGATCGAGTTCGATGAGTGCGTCGACGTAGGCGTCGGCGACCTGGCGGGGCAGCGCGCTGCCGGCTGTGTCTGACATGCGGGCCATCTTCTCCAAGAGAGGCCGCCCTCGTCACATCATGAATTCCGTGGCATGGGCGGATTGGCCGACGACAGAGGCTTGAGCGGCCCTCGATCGCCCTGCCGGAAGGCCACTTGGGAAGCGGCCGGTAGATGCCCGGGAGGTGAAGGAGGCGGCTTCGGGCCAAGAGCCGGATTCGTTCCGTCCGGAGACGGGCAGGCCGGGGCCCGGGGCGGACTTCGGACCGCCGCCGAGTTTGGCCGGAACAAGACGTTCGGCCGCCGCGCCCGTACGGATCGTACGGACCCGGTGGGCTGCGCCGGGCTGTACGCGAGGCGTCCGGTCCGTACGGGCCGGGTGTTCAGATATGGCGTATTCGGGTGCTCGTGCTCGTGCTCGTGCTCAGCGGTCTCGGGTGCTCAGCGGTCGGCCTGGCCGTGGTGGTCGAACAGACCGGAGTCCCCGTACGGCGGCAGCACCGACACGGACGTCGGGTCCAGCCGGGCCGTGATGACGAGCGTGCCCTCCTCGATCTGGTAGTCCAGCGGCAGACCGAGATCGCGCATGGTCGCGACCATGGCGGTGTTGGACGCCTGGGTGACCGCGTACACGCTGGTGCAGTGCGCCTCCACGGCGAGCGCGACCAGCCGGCCGAGCAGCTCGGAGCCGATACCGCGCCGCTGCCAGGCGTCCTCGACGATCAGCGCGACCTCGGTCTCGTCGCCGTCCCAGAGCAGATGCCCGAGGGCGACCAGCCGCCCGGAGGCCGACTCGACCGCGAGCGTACGGCCGAAGCGCGGGCTGAGCAGATGCTGGAGATAGCGGTCCGCGTCGCCCACCGGGCCGTGGTAGCGCTGGCTCAGCGTGCGCTCGGAGCAGCGGCTGTGCATGGCGAGCGCCGCGTCGAGATCGTCACGGTCGGCACGCCGTACGGTGATCTCCTCGCCTTCCGGGAGCGTCAGCACATCCTGGCTGCGCGGGATGCGCGGGCCGAGCCGGGCGTCCAGCTCGACCAGGGCGCGGGCCCGGGCGAATTCGGTGGGCGTGAAGGCGAGATACGGGCGCTCGACGGTGATGCTTCCGCCGTTCGGGTCGTGCAGCCGCATCTCCGTCCCGTCCAGCACGCCCTCGACTGGCGCGCTCTCACCGGTGGCACGTCCGGTGACCGGGAGCGCGGGCCGCGAGTGGATCGTGCAGCGGCCGAGCAACTGGCGCAGCGCGAGCGGCAGCTCGGCGCCGTCCAGCGCCGTACGGGTGGCCAGGCCCAGCACCCGGGTCGGTGTGTCCACCAGATCGTGTGCGTCGGCGCGCTCGATCCAGGTGCCGCTGCCGCCCGCCGCCGAAACCTCGCCGATGAGGTCCTTCGCCTGGAGCGCGCCCGGAGCGCGCAGCAGGAACTCGTCCACCGTGCCCTCGGCCAGCGGATGGGTCTGGAGCGTGAGGATGTCCACATGGAGCGTGGCGAACGCCGTGCACAGCGCGGCCAGACTGCCCGGCTCGTCCCGCACGGTGGTCCGCATCCGCCAGAGCACCGTCTCGACCGTCTCGGCCGGGAGGACTCCCTGCCGGGGATCCGGAAGGGCCGGTACGGGCAGGGCGCCGGCGCCCGCGTCGGAGACGTGGGCGGCGTCGGAGGCCGGTGGTGCATGGCTGTGCCTCCGTGCCCACCATGTGTGGAAGGCGGCGGTGGCCATCAAGGTCAGGGCGGAGGCGAACAGCAGAAACGTACCGTCGGGTCCATGCGCGATCATGTTCGCCACGGAGTCGGCGACCGCCACCGCGGTGAACAGCGCGGCCAGTTCGACAAGGTCCCGCCGCCAGTGGTGGGGACGGCGGACACTCTTCGCAGACGTCACATTGGTCATGACCTCACTCTGACGGAATGGTGTTGCGTGATCACGAACGGTTTGTGACTGATGGGTTAAGGATGGTTCTGTTCCTATTTGGGCGATCTTCGGCCAGTTCTGGCGCGGAATGATCGTCTCCCTGACGCAATGCGGCCAGCAGCCGGGCCGCCTGGGAGGCGAGGCGCGACGAGCCTCCGCGGGCTGTCAATTCGGCCAGCCCTGGTATCGCATCCCGCGCGCCGCAGCGCTCCACGCACTCCGCGGCCACGGCCAGCAGCTCCCCGAGACCAGGACGTACGGCCGCGGCGGCCTTCGCGGTCCCGGCCTTCGCGGTCCCGGTCCTGGCCGCCACGGCCTCCGCTGCCAGCAGGCCGGGCAGTGCGGCGCCGAGCACCGACCAGACCGTGGCGTACGCGCCGGTCGCAGCGGCGGTGCGGAGCGCGTCGGCCAGCCGGTTGACCTTGACGGCCTCGGAGGTCACCAGCGTGGCCAGTTCCCGCCCGAGCAGCGGTGCGTCCAGATCACCGCGGGCGGCCAGCACCAGCAGCGCGTCCACCGCCGACAGTCGGTCGTCCGGATGCCGGGCGCCGAGTCCGTACGCCACGCCTCGATGCAGGCCGGCACCGACGGGACCACCGCTCTCGGCGAGCACCGGCAGCCACCAGGAGCCGCCCCGCTGGTCGTCCTCCGCGCAGGCCGCCACCTTGGGCAGCAGCCACCCGGCGAGTATGTCCCGGTCCTCGGGCAGTACGGCGGGCCAGTGGGCGCGCTCGCCACCGACCCAGTGATGGCAGCCCGATCCGGCGGGCAGCACGGGACTGCCCAGCCAGCGGAAGGCCGGTGGGAACTCCCGGTGGATCGCCCGCCGCTCCCTGACCGCGCCCAGCCGGCCTGTCACCGACTCCAGCCAGC
>NZ_FMDK01000802.1 GCF_900091995.1 Streptomyces sp. MnatMP-M17 | reverse complement strand
TTCATACCAGGACAACGACAATCACCAGCTCAGGACACGAACCGCTGCTGGAGTACTAGGAGGCGCCCTCGATAGCCGGCCACCAGGTTGCCCAAGAAGCCGCCCTGACGCCCCATCAGAATGAGCGTCAAGATATCGCTCGTCACGCCCACACCACGCATATTGCGCACGCGCAAAACCGCAGCTCAGGCGCCCTTCCCTGCCGGCTCCAAAATCGCCACGCACTCCACGTGGTGCGTCATCGGGAAGAGGTCGAAGGCGCGCAGGGTGCGGGGGCGGTAGGCGCCTTCGCGGAAGTAGGCGAGGTCGCGGGCGAGGGCTGCCGGGTCGCAGGCTACGTAGGCGATACGGCGCGCGCCCAGGGTGGAGAGGTGTTTGACGGTCTGTTTGCCGGCGCCCGCGCGCGGCGGGTCCAGGACGATCAGGTCCGTCTCGGTGATCCGGGTGCGCGGCAGGACCTGGTCGACCTTGCCCTGTTCGATACGGACCCTGGGCATGTCCTGGAGGTTGTGCCGGGCGTCCTCCACCGCGCGCTTGCCGGACTCGATGCCCAGCACCGCGCCGGTCTCCCCGACGCGCTCCGCGATCGCTCCGGCGAACAGGCCCACTCCGCAGTACAGATCGAGCGCGGTCTCGCCCTTCCTCGGCATCAGGCCCTGCATCACGGCCTCGACCAGCAGTTGGGGAGCGCTCGGGTGCACCTGCCAGAAGCCGCCCATACCGACGCGGTACGTACGGCCGTCGGCGCGCTCGCGCACAAAGGCGCGGCCGTGCACCCGGTGCACTCCGCCGTCGTGCTCCTCCACGCGCAGTACGGACACGGGCCTGTCCAGCTCCACCAGCGGCAGCCGGCCGCCCTCCCGCGGAGTGAGGATCACCTGGCGGTCGCCGGAGCCCGAGGCCGCGATCGCCTCGACCGTGGCGATCTGCGGCCACTCGCGCCGCTCGATGCCCAGTTCGCTGACGCCCTCCGTGGCGATCATGCAGTGCTCGACCGGTTCGACATCGTGCGAGCGGTGCCGGCGCAGCCCAGCGCGCCCGTTCTCGTCGATCGCGTACTGCACGCGCGAGCGCCACGCGGGAACCTCGCCCGTCGGCAGCTTGTCGCCCGGCGCGGGCATGACGGTCCCGTCCCAGCCCGCCTCCTCGGGGGTGAGGCCCGCGAGCCGGTGCAGTTGCTCGGCGATGACCTCGCCCTTGAAGCGCCGCTGGGCGCCGGGCTTGGCGTGCTGCCAGTCGCAGCCGCCGCAGCGCCCGGGACCGGCGTACGGACAGGGCGCCTCGACCCGGTCCTTGGAGGCGTCGATGATCTCCACCGCGTCCGCGCGCAGGAAACGGGAGTCCTCGTCGCCCTCGGTCACCCGGACACGGACCTTCTCGCCGGGCAGGGCGTGCCGCACGAAGAGGACCCGGCCCTCGTCGGTACGGGCGACGCAGTGGCCGCCGTGCGCGACGGGGCCCACCTCGACCTCGTACTCCTCCCCGATCAGCGAAGCCTGCGGTTCTGTGTTCATGGCGGGGTGGCTCCAAAGGATCAAGAGGTGCGAGGGACATCGATAGCGATACTGCGAAGCACCAGCCCACCAGTCTACGTGCGCGTCACCCCGCCACCCGCCACACGCAGGTCAGCCTTTGTCCTTCCCGCCGGAAGCGGTGCCCGCGTTCCCCGACTCCCTCGGCCGCGCGTCCACAGGCCCTCGCCGTACCGATCCCGGCGCGCTGTACACCCGGCGCTTCTTCGCCCGCTGCTTCGCCAGCTCCGACGATTCGAGCTGATACGGAACCGACGTCACCATCACGCCGGGCGTGAAGAGCAGCCGTCCCTTGAGCCGCAGCGCGCTCTGGTTGTGCAGCAGATGCTCGTACCACCGGCCGACCACATACTCCGGGATGTAGACACTGATCGCGTCCCGCGGATTCTCGGTCCGCAGGCCGCGTACGTACTCGATGACCGGCCGCGTGATCTCGCGGTACGGGGAGTCGAGGATCTTCAGCGGCACATTGATGCCACGCCGCTCCCACTCCTCCCTGAGCGCCTTCGTCTCAGCCGGATCGACGCTGATGCTGAGCGCCTCCAAGGTGTCCGAGCGCATCAGCTTGGCGTACGCGAGCGCCCGCAGCGTGGGCTTGTGGACCTTGGAGACCAGCACGATGGAGTGCACGCGGGAGGGCCGGACGCTGTCGTCGGACGGGCCCTCCTCGGCGGCGATCTCGTCGGAGACCCGGTCGTAGTGCTTACGGATCGCGGTCATCGTTCCGTAGAAGATCACCATGCCGAGCAGCGCGACCCAGGCGCCATGGGTGAACTTGGTGGCGAGGACGACGATCAGCACCAGTCCCGTGAAGAAGGCACCGAAGGTGTTGATCGCGCGCGAGCGGATCATATGGCGGCGCTTGGCCACGTTCCGCTCGGTCTTGAGATGGCGGTTCCAGTGCCGGACCATACCGGTCTGGCTGAGCGTGAAGGAGACGAAGACACCGACGATGTAGAGCTGGATCAGCCGGGTCGAGTCCGCGCCGTACAGGCCCACCAGCAGAGCCGCGGCGCCCGCCAGCAGCACGATGCCGTTGGAGAACGCCAGCCGGTCGCCGCGGGTATGGAGCTGCCTCGGCAGATAGCGGTCCTGCGCGAGGATCGAGCCGAGCAGCGGGAAGCCGTTGTACGCGGTGTTGGCGGCCAGGAAGAGGACGAGCGCGGTGGCCGCGGCGAGGAGGACGAAAAAGAACGTGCCGTTGCCGAAGACGGCGGCGGCGACCTGGGAGATCACCGGGTTCTGCACATAGCCCGAGCCGACGGGAACGCCGTTCCTGAGCAGATCCGTCCCTGGGCTCTCGGCCATCTTCACATCGGTGACCATGGCCAGGGCGATGATGCCGCAGAACATGGTGACGGCGAGACCGCCCATCAGGGCGAGCGTCGTCGCCGCGTTCCTGCTCTTCGGCTTGCGGAAGGCCGGCACACCATTGCTGATCGCCTCCACGCCGGTCAGCGCGGCACAGCCGGAGGAGAAGGCCCGCAGCAGCAGGAAGACGAGCGCGAAGCCGGCCAGTCCCTGTTCCTCGGGCTTGATCTGGAAGTCGGCGGTCGGCGCCTTCATGGTGTCGCCGAACGCCAGTCCGCGGATCGCGCCCCAGGCGATCATGATGAACACGGCGCCGACGAAGACATACGTCGGAATCGCGAAGAGTTTCCCGGACTCGCGGACACCGCGCAGATTCATCAGCGTCAGCAGCACGATTATCGCGATGGCGCAGAGGACCTTGTTCTCCACGACGAAGGGAATCGCGGAGCCGAGGTTCTCCACACCGGAGGAGATCGACACGGCCACGGTCAGTACATAGTCGACGAGCAGCGCGCTGGCGACGGTGAGACCGGCCTTGGGGCCGAGGTTGGTGGTGGCCACCTCGTAGTCGCCGCCACCGCTCGGGTAGGCGTGCACGTTCTGCCGGTAGGAGGCGACCACGGTGAACATGAGCACCACGACGGCCACAGCGATCCACGGGCTGAAGTGGTAGGCCGACACACCCGCGATGGACAGGACCAGGAGGACTTCTCCCGGCGCGTACGCCACCGAGGACAGCGGGTCGGAGGCGAAGACGGGCAGCGCGATGCGTTTGGGGAGGAGCGTTTCCCCAAGTCTGTCGCTACGCAGCGCCCGCCCGATCAGAATCCGTTTGGGCACGTCGGTCAGTTTGGACACGACAGGATGCTATGCGTTCGAACAGCCGCCCGTGCGGGCAGCACCCCTCTCTCTTGTCAGGTCGTGCCCCACCGTGGATGACTGGATTGTCACCCCTGCCGCATAAGCTCGACCCAGGGAATCGTCGTACACGGTGTCCCGCTTGGTGCCCGGCAGGTCGAGAAGGAAGAGTGAACAGGGTGTTTTCGCAGGTCAGCAAGGCGACCAGGAGTGCGGGGTAAATCCACGTGCACATCGTCATCATGGGCTGCGGCCGGGTGGGAGCCGCACTCGCGCAGACCCTGGAGCAACAGGGGCACACAGTCGCCGTCATCGACCAGGACCCCACCGCGTTCCGCCGGCTCGGCTCGGGTTTCGGCGGCCGTCGCGTCAGCGGGGTCGGGTTCGACCAGGACACCCTGCGCGAGGCGGGGATCGAGGAAGCCGGCGCCTTCGCGGCGGTGAGCAGCGGAGACAACTCCAACATCATCGCCGCGCGCGTGGCCCGCGAGATGTTCGGCATAGAGAATGTCGCCGCCCGTATCTACGATCCGCGGCGTGCCGAGGTCTATCAGCGGCTGGGCATTCCGACCGTGGCCACGGTCCGCTGGACCGCCGACCAGATGCTGCGCCGGCTGCTGCCGTCGGGGG
>NZ_FMDK01000079.1 GCF_900091995.1 Streptomyces sp. MnatMP-M17 | reverse complement strand
CGTACCGGCCGATCACGCTGCGGCGGACGCGGGCGCCCGCGGCGATCCGGGCGCCCGGCAGTACGACACTGCCCTCGACCACCGAACCGTCCGCGATCTCGGCGCCCTCGCCGACGACGGTGCCGCCGCCGAGCGCCGCGCCCGGATGGACACGGGCGCCGGGCAGGACCAGGGCGTCGCCGACCGGGCCCGGCAGGGCGGGCGAGGAGACGATTCCGCGGACGAGATCGGCGGAGCCCTTCACCAACGCCGCCGGAGTGCCCAGATCGAGCCAGTACGTGTCGTCCACCACACCGCGCACAGGGACTCCGGAGGCGAGCAGGCCCGGGAAGGTCTCACGCTCCACGGAAACCACGCGGCCCGCCGCGATGCGGTCGATGACGGAGCGGGTGAAGACATAACAGCCCGCGTTGATCTGGTCGGTGACGATCTGCTCCGGCGACTCGGGCTTCTCCAGGAAGGCCAGCACCCGTCCGTTCGCGTCGGTCGGCACGAGTCCGAAGGCGCGCGGATCGGGCACCCGCGTCAGATGCAGGGTGACGGCGGCTCCGGAGGCGCGGTGGCCCTCCCGGAGGGCCGCGATGTCCAGACCGGAGAGGATGTCGCCGTTGAACACCAGCACCGGTTCGTCAGGACCGCAGCGCAGCCGCCGCGCCGCGTTGCGGATCGCTCCGCCGGTGCCCAGCGGCTCGGCCTCGGTCTCGTACTCCAGCCGCAGGCCGAACCGGGCGCCGTCACCGAAGTGCGGCTCGAACAGCTCGGCCAGATACGAGGTCGCGAAGATGACGCGGGTGACGCCGGCGGCAGCGGCGCGCGCGAGTTGATGGGCAAGGAACGGGACGCCGGCCACGGGCAGCAGCGGCTTGGGTATGTGACTGGTCAGCGGGCGCAGCCGGCTTCCCTGGCCACCGACGAGAAGAATCGCCTCGGTCATATGGTGTCCGCCTCGTGTCGCGGGACCGGGCGGAACAGCAGGGCGCGGCAGGGCACGCCTCGTCGCGCGTCCAGCCCGGCCCGGATCCCCCCAGCGCCTTCTGTGGCACGCCGGCCGACCGTGCACCCCCCGGTACCCGCTCTGCTGTGGCCGACGAAAGCCACATTCTGACAGCTGTGCGTGGAGCGCGAAGGGCGAATGCGAAGATGCGCGCGATTGGTGCCCGTTGTGTGTCTTGTCCGGGTCGGGAGGGCGTGGTCAGGCCGCGGGAGCGGTGGCCGCCGCCGAGGCCTGGGCGCGGCCACGGCCGAAGATCTGACGGAACGTGAACTCCGCGACATCGTCACCGGTGGCGTAGACGTCCTTGTCGGACTCGGTGACGTCCTTGCCGCTGGTGAAGCCGCTGACCGTGAAGTACACGTACCTGCCTATGGAGTTGGTGACCTTGCGGCAGACCGAGGGAGCCCGGCAGAAGGTCGGGACACCGTCGCCGGAGAGCGAGGCGATACCGTCCTTCGCCTCGGCCTTGGCCTTGAGCGCCTGCGCCTCCTGCTCGAAGACCGCGACACCGACGGTCACCGCCACACCGTCCTTGCTGTAGGTGGCGCGGATGACCTGGTCGCAGCCGTTGGCGGCGAGGATGGAGCCGAGGGCGCCCTGGGCCGCCGCGGCGCAGTTGGTCGTACGGGTCGTCGCGCCCTTCTGGTACACGCGGTCGCCCATGGTCAGCTTCGCGCCGGGGAAGAGCGTGTCGGCGCTCAGCGGCGCCTTGTCCTTCTCGGCGCTGGAGATGAAGTCCTTCGGGTCCGGCGGCGGCAGCGGATCGACGGAGGAGAAGGTCGGCTCCGGCGCCGCGCTCTCGGTCGGCAGCTCCGGAGGCGCGGGCAGCTCGCTGGCGTTGGTCTTCGAGGCCCGGTCGTCGCCCTTGTTCATGGAGACGACCGCGGTCGCCACGATCGCGCCGACCGCGGCGGTCGCGAGTACGCCACCGCCGATCATCAGCCAGCGCTTACGGCGCGCACGCGCGGCGGAGGCGTCCGCCAGCGCGGCCCAGTCCGGTGTCTGTGTGCCGTACGGGTCCGGTCCGGGCGTTCCGTACGGATCCTGTCCGGGTGAACCGGGGCCGCCCCAGGGTCCCCCTTGCCCAAAGCTCATGCCGCGCAGTTTAAGGCCGCCCGCAGGGGTGTTGTGCCCCGGAGGGCGCAGAGCGGAGGAGGGCGGACAGAGGAAGCGGACAGAGACGACGGAAAGGGCCGGCGGAAAAGGATTGGGTTCAGGCGGTACCTGCCCCGACAATGCCGACCATGGGACATCTTGAGGCCGCGCACCTGGAGTACTACCTCCCCGACGGACGGGTGCTGCTCGGCGACGCCTCGTTCCGCGTCGGCGAGGGAGCCGTCGTCGCCCTCGTCGGCGCCAACGGCGCGGGCAAGACCACACTGCTGCGGCTGATCGCCGGAGAGCTCCAGCCGCACGGCGGCACGGTGACCGTCAGCGGCGGCCTCGGTGTGATGTCGCAGTTCGTGGGCTCGGTGCGCGACGAGCGTACGGTCCGTGACCTGCTGGTCTCGGTGGCGCAGCCGCGTATCCGCGAGGCGGCGACCGCGGTCGACGAGGCCGAGCACGGGATCATGACGGTGGACGACGAGGCCGCGCAGATGCGGTACGCGCAGGCGCTCAGCGACTGGGCCGAGGCGCGCGGCTACGAGGCCGAGACCGTCTGGGACATGTGCACCACGGCGGCCCTCGGCGTCCCGTACGAGAAGGCGCAGTGGCGCGAACTGCGCACGCTCAGCGGTGGCGAGCAGAAGCGGCTGGTGCTGGAGGCGCTGCTGCGCGGGCCCGACGAGGTGCTGCTCCTGGACGAGCCGGACAACTATCTGGACGTGCCCGGCAAGCGCTGGCTGGAGGAACGCCTCAAGGAGACCCGTAAGACCGTTCTCTTCATTTCCCATGACCGGGAGCTGCTGGCCACGGCGGCCGAGAAGATCGTGAGCGTGGAGCCCGGCCCGGCCGGCTCCGACGTCTGGGTGCACGGCGCCGGCTTCGCCACGTACCACGCGGCGCGCAAGGAGCGCTTCGCCCGCTTCGAGGAGCTGAAACGGCGCTGGGAGGAGGAGCACGCCCGGCTGAAGGCGCTGGTCCACCGGCTGCGGCAGCAGGCGGCGATCAGCCCGGACATGGCCTCGCGCTACCGGGCGATGCAGACACGCTTCAAGAAGTTCGAGGACGCGGGCCCGCCGCCGGAGCCGCCGCGCGAGCAGGAGATCACCATGCGGCTGCGCGGCGGACGCACCGGCGTACGTGCTCTGACCTGCGAGGGCCTGGAGCTGACCGGACTGATGAAGCCGTTCTCGCTGGAGATCTACTACGGCGAGCGGGTGGCCGTGCTCGGCTCGAACGGCTCCGGCAAGTCGCACTTCCTGCGGCTGCTGGCCGGCGAGGACGTCCGTCACGAGGGAGCGTGGAAGCTGGGTGCCCGTGTGGTGCCCGGACACTTCGCGCAGACCCACGCCCACCCGGAGCTGCTGGGACGCACACTGGTCGACATCCTGTGGACGGAGCACGCGAAGGACCGCGGCGGCGCGATGAGCGTGCTGCGCCGGTACGAGCTGGAGCGCCAGGGCGACCAGGCCTTCGAGAAGCTCTCCGGCGGCCAGCAGGCGCGCTTCCAGATCCTGCTGCTGGAGCTGCGCGGCACGACGGCCCTGCTGCTGGACGAGCCGACGGACAACCTGGACCTGGAGTCGGCGGAGGCCCTTCAGGAGGGACTGGAGGCCTACGAGGGCACGGTGCTCGCGGTCACCCACGACCGCTGGTTCGCGCGCTCCTTCGACCGCTACCTGGTATTCGGCACGGACGGCGTCGTACGGGAGACGCCGGAACCGGTATGGGACGAACGCAGGGTGGTCCGGGCGCGGTAACCGCTGCGCGGGGCCTTTTCCCCACCCCGCCTCTTCCCCACCCCGCCTCTTCCCGAACTGGGGGCTCCGCCCCCGGGCCCCCTGCCGGCGCCCGTCGCCGGGGCGGGAAAATCCAGCCCGTCCGGCGTTTGAGGACCGGGGTCCGGGGCAGCGCCCCGGGCTCGGGAAGGGGCGAGTAGGGGAACGCCCGCCGCAGGCGCCACCGCCCGCACCCGCACGGCACCGCACCCCGCGGCCCCCGCACCGCACCCGCCGTTTTGACCCGTACGGCGCACCAACGGTATCCTTCTGGTTCGTTATGCGTATTGGCTTGGTCGTTCTCACGCGAGGGGCCCTTACGCCGGTCCACCGGGCCGATGACCAGCGGCAGGCAGCGGGTTGCGTCCCCGTATGTCCGCCAAGGCTGTCGTGCATCGTCCGGGTGGCCTTGTACAGGACCCGTCCCCTCGGCCCTAGCGGGCCCGGGGAGACCCCATCACTGAAGAAGCGAAGGCTACGACCGTGCGTACGTACAGCCCCAAGCCCGGCGATGTGACGCGCCAGTGGCACATCATCGACGCGCAGGACATCGTCCTGGGCCGTCTGGCGACCACCGCCGCCACCCTTCTCCGGGGCAAGCACAAGCCCATCTACGCGCCCCACGTCGACACCGGTGACTTCGTCATCATCATCAACGCGGAGAAGGTGCACCTGTCCGGCAACAAGCGGACCCAGAAGATGGCGTACCGCCACTCCGGCTACCCGGGCGGTCTGCGTTCCGTCCGCTATGACGAGCTGCTCGCCAAGAACCCCGAGAAGGCCGTCGAGAAGGCCGTCAAGGGCATGCTCCCCAAGAACACCCTGGGCCGTCAGATGCTCTCGAAGCTGAAGGTCTACGCGGGCGACCAGCACCCGCACAGCGCTCAGCAGCCGGTCCCGTTCGAGATCACCCAGGTCGCGCAGTAGTTCCGGCCACCCCCTAAGACGAAAAGAAATCTGAGGAGCATCGTGGCCGAGACCACTGTTGAGAACCCCGTCGAAGGCGCCGAGGCCGAAGAGACCTTCGACGCGGTGACGACCTTCGAGTCGGAGGTCCCCGTCGAGGGCGAGTACACCTCCGAGTCCCTGGCATCCCGCTTCGGCGACCCGCAGCCGGCCGCCGGCCTGGGCCGTCGCAAGAACGCCATCGCCCGCGTCCGGATCGTCCCGGGCAGCGGAAAGTGGAAGATCAACGGTCGCACCCTTGAGGACTACTTCCCCAACAAGGTGCACCAGCAGGAAGTCAACGAGCCCTTCAAGGTGCTCGAACTGGACAACCGCTACGACGTCATCGCCCGTATCTCCGGCGGCGGCGTCTCCGGCCAGGCCGGCGCGCTGCGCCTCGGCGTGGCCCGCGCGCTGAACGAGGCGGACGTGGACAACAACCGCGCCCCGCTGAAGAAGGCCGGCTTCCTGAGCCGCGACGACCGCGCCGTCGAGCGCAAGAAGGCCGGTCTCAAGAAGGCCCGTAAGGCCCCGCAGTACAGCAAGCGCTAATCGCTCGCTGGCCGGTCCAGGCATTACGCCTCTACGGCATTCGTTCGCCCCGGCGGCACTCCGTGCCGCCGGGGCGTTCGTTTTCTTGGTGATCTCGGGCGTATAACAGCATCAAGCGCTTAATACGTTTGCATTTTCGGAGCATTTTCGCTCGGAGCGGTGACGGCTCGGAGTGTTCTCGGAGGGAGAGCTGTGGGACGACTCTTCGGTACGGACGGCGTGCGCGGTGTCGCCAACGCCGATCTGACGGCGGAGCTGGCGCTCGGTCTGTCGGTCGCGGCGGCACATGTGCTCGCCGAGGTGGGGACGTTCGACGGGCATCGGCCCACGGCGGTGGTCGGGCGTGATCCGCGTGCGTCCGGCGAGTTCCTTGAGGCCGCGGTCGTGGCCGGACTCGCGAGCGCGGGTGTGGACGTCCTGCTCGTCGGTGTGCTGCCCACCCCGGCGGTGGCGTATCTCACCGGCGCGTTGGGCGCCGACCTCGGCGTGATGCTGTCCGCGAGCCACAACGCCATGCCGGACAACGGCGTCAAGTTCTTCGCGCGCGGCGGGCACAAGCTCGCGGACGAGCTGGAGGACCGGATCGAGACGCTGTACGAACAGCACCGTACCGGCGCGCCGTGGGAGCGTCCGACGGGCGCGGGCGTGGGCCGGGTCCGTACGTACGACGAGGGCTTCGACCGGTATGTGGCGCATCTCATCGGGGTGCTGCCGAACCGGCTCGACGGGCTCAAGGTCGTTCTCGACGAGGCGCACGGCGCGGCGGCGCGCGTCTCGCCCGAGGCCTTCGCCCGGGCGGGCGCCGAGGTGATCACGATCGGCGCGGAGCCGGACGGGCTGAATATCAACGACGGCTGCGGCTCCACGCATCTCACGCAGCTCAAGGCCGCGGTCGTGGAGCACGGCGCGCACTTCGGCATCGCGCACGACGGCGACGCGGACCGCTGTCTCGCGGTGGACGCGGCGGGCGAGGAGGTCGACGGCGACCAGATCCTCGCGGTGCTGGCCCTGGCGATGCGCGAGGCGGGCACGCTGCGCGGAGACGCGGTGGTCGGCACGGTGATGGCCAACCTCGGCTTCAAGATCGCGATGGAGCGCGAGGGCATCCATCTCGTGGAGACGGCGGTCGGCGACCGGTATGTACTGGAGTCGATGAAGGAGCACGGCTACGCGCTCGGCGGCGAGCAGTCGGGCCATGTCATCGTCCTCGACCATGCGACGACCGGCGACGGCACGCTGACCGGTCTGCTGCTGGCGGCCCGGGTCGCGGCGACCGGCCGTACGCTGGCGGAGCTCGCGGGCGTGATGCGGCGGCTGCCGCAGGTGCTGGTCAATGTGCCTGATGTCGACAAATCGCGGGTGCACACCTCGGCGGAGCTGGCGGCGGCGGTCTCCGAGGCGGAGTCCGAACTGGGCACCACGGGCCGTGTCCTGCTCCGTCCTTCGGGCACGGAACCGCTGGTACGGGTCATGGTCGAGGCACCGGACATCGACCAGGCGAGGTCGGTGGCGAGCCGCTTGGCGGACGCGGTGAAGTCGGCGCTGGGCTGAGGCCGACGCTGGGCTGAAGTCGGCGGCAGGAACGATCCGGCGACCGCCGTCGAGAGGGTGCGGGGCGGCCTGGCCGCTCCCGCACCCGTTGCTTTTGTTGCTTTTGCCCGAGGTTCTACGTGACGGCCAGAGCGTTGACCACATCCGTGGCCGTCAGCAGACGCACCGCGTCGGCGTTCAGCTCGGCCGGGTGCAGGGCGTACACCTGGGCGCCGCCGGCCAGGGCGATGTCTCCGCGTACGAGGAAGGCCAGCTCGGCCTCAGCCAGATCGAGGCCCTGGTTCCGGTCCAGGCCCTGGTTCTCGTCCCGGTCCTGGTCCTGGACGTTCACCAGATCCTGGTCGGGGCTTCCGATACGGGCCGCGAAGGCCGGACCGTCCTCGTCCTCGCGCCTGCGGTACGTACTCGCCGAACCGTCGGTGTGACGGACGACGACCGTGCCGGCCCGGCCGGCCGCCTGCCAGACCGCCAGTTCGCCGAGGCCGACGCGCGCGCCCGACGCGAACAGGTCGTTCAGACTGCGGCCGAGCAGCGCCAGCTTGTCCACATGCCGGTGTACGGCGTGGTTGGTGCCGGACACACCCTGGACGACGTCCAGCCAGCGCATCGTCCGCGCAGGGATGTCCACCAGCAGCGGGACACACGCCCGGGACGTACCGGTCAGATCGAAGCGCTGCTCGACCGTACGCGGATCGAAGATCTTGCCGTGGCCGGGCGGTTCGTCCCGGACCATGAAACCGGCGAAGGCCTCGGCGAGTTCGGTGAACGGCACGTTGTTGTACGAGAAGCAGAGCGCGACCGCGTACCGCGCACCGGCCTTCTCCAGCCGGGCGAGGTCCAGATCGATGAACTCGCTCGCGCCTCGCGGTGCCGGAGCGCTCGTCAGATCGCCGGAGTGCACGGCTCCGGTGCCGGCGAAGCGCAGCCTGGTGTAGTCGCAGGTGCCGATGTGCTCCCACCGCTCGTCGAACAGGGCGAGGGACAGATCCAGGTCGGTACGGCCCGAGGTCTCGCTCTCCATCCAGTGGAGGAACAGCCGGAGGGTCCTCATGGCAGGGCCGGTGCCGCTCCCGCTGATGCTCTCGCTGATGTCCGTGTCCGGCAGAGGCAGTTCGCTGCCGCGCGGGAGCGTCACCAGTGCCCGGGACGCGGTCCGTTCCGTGAACGGCGCGATCATCCCGTCCAGCCCGGCGTCCACGACGGCCAGACCGACCGGGCCCTGTGCGGCAGCACGTCGTACCACCTCGGCGGCGAGCGCGCGGACGGCGTCCTCGGCCGGGCCGGCGGGCAGTGGCGCCCGGGTGTCCTCGCTCACATACACCCGCGCGTTGCCGCCCTTCGGGAAGAAGACGCGCAGGAGATCGTCGGGCCGGCGACGGCTGCGTACCGCGCCGAGCGCGGAGAGCAGCACGGCCGGGGAGACACGCGGCAGCGCGGCGGCGAGCGCGTTCACGACCATGCCGCCTTCGGGCCCGGCCAGCCGCAGCAGATGGTCGAGCCGGCGCAGCAGTTCGCCCGGCCGCTGGGCGAGCAGAGCGGTGGCCGTACGGATGTCGCGGTCGGCGAGAGCGGTCTCGACACGGCGGCCCCAGGCGTTCACGGTGACTTTTGTGCCGTCCGCGCCGGACGGCTCGACGCCGCCGGCCGCTTCCGCCGCCGTACGCAGAGCTGCGCCGA
>NZ_FMDK01000337.1 GCF_900091995.1 Streptomyces sp. MnatMP-M17 | reverse complement strand
CGGCGGCAAGCCGCAGCACGCCGCGGCCTCGGCCCGCACCAGCGGGGATGTCCTGGTGACGGTGGCGCGCACGGACGCTCCGCTGGACGAGGTCATGCGCACCATCAAGCAGGCGCTCAGAGACGCGTAGTCGCGTCGTAGCCGCGCTGCGACCGCGCTGTGGTCGTCCCGCGGCACACCATGCGCCCATATGGTCACATGAGGTGATACTCCCCGCCGAGGGAGCGGTAGACATTGCTCATGCGTGTGTCACCGATGACAAGTGAGAGAGATTTCTGGCACCCAGTGCCTTGTCATGTGTCACGGCGTGCCATACCGTGAGGTTGTCCGGCTGTTCCCGCAAGCCATCTCGCTTGTGCGCCCGGACGCCTGCGTCACAGGCAACCTCCGCGCCCACCCGGCGCCGCCGATCAGCGCGATCAGCAGCACCCGCCGAACCGACGGCACCTCCACCGCACACCAGCAAGCAGCGAGCAGCCCTCTCGCATCTCGCTCCCTCAGCTTCGCCGGAGGCTCCACCGTGAAGGAAATCCTGGACGCGATCCAATCGCCGGACACCACGTCCGCCGACTTCGCCGCACTGCCCGTCCCCGGTTCGTACCGCGCGGTGACCGTGCACAAGGACGAGACCGAGATGTTCGCCGGTCTCCCCACCCGCGAGAAGGATCCCCGCAAGTCGCTCCATCTCGACGAGGTACCGGTGCCCGAACTCGGGCCCGGCGAGGCCCTCGTGGCCGTCATGGCCAGCTCGGTGAATTACAACTCGGTCTGGACGTCGATCTTCGAGCCGCTGCCGACCTTCGGTTTTCTGGAGCGGTACGGCAAGGTCAGCGAACTCGCCAAGCGGCACGATCTGCCGTACCACATCATCGGCTCCGACCTCTCCGGTGTCGTGCTGCGCACCGGGCCCGGTGTCAACGCCTGGCGGCCGGGCGACGAGGTCGTCGCGCACTGTCTCTCCGTCGAGCTGGAGTCGTCCGACGGCCACAACGACACGATGCTCGATCCCGAGCAGCGGATCTGGGGCTTCGAGACCAACTTCGGCGGTCTGGCGGAGCTCGCCCTAGTGAAGTCCAACCAGCTCATGCCCAAGCCCCAGCATCTGACCTGGGAGGAGGCGGCGGCGCCCGGACTTGTCAACTCGACCGCGTACCGCCAGCTCGTCTCCCGCAACGGCGCCGGGATGAAGCAGGGCGACAATGTGCTGATCTGGGGCGCGAGCGGCGGACTCGGCTCGTACGCCACACAGTTCGCGCTCTCCGGCGGCGCGAATCCGGTCTGTGTGGTCTCCAGCGACCGGAAGGCGGAGCTCTGCCGGCGGATGGGCGCCGAGGCGATCATCGACCGTACCGCCGAGAGCTACCGGTTCTGGAAGGACGAACAGCACCAGGACCCGCGCGAGTGGAAGCGCTTCGGCAAACGCATCCGCGAACTGACCGGCGGCGAGGACGTGGACATCGTCTTCGAGCACCCGGGACGCGAGACCTTCGGCGCGAGTGTGTATGTCACACGCAAGGGCGGCACGATCGTGACCTGCGCGTCGACCTCCGGCTACACCCATGAGTACGACAACCGCTATCTGTGGATGTCCCTGAAGCGGATCGTGGGCTCGCACTTCGCCAACTACCGCGAGGCGTGGGAGGCCAACCGGCTGGTGGCCAAGGGCCGGATCCATCCGACGCTGTCGAAGGTGTACGCCCTGGAGGACACCGGCCAGGCCGCGTACGACGTGCACAGCAACCGCCACCAGGGCAAGGTCGGTGTGCTGGCGCTGGCGCCGCGCGAGGGCCTGGGCGTACGGGACGAGGAGCTGCGCGCACGGCACATCGACGCCATCAACCTCTTCCGCGACGCGCCCGCACGGCAGGACGGGCGCTCACACTCACGGGGACGCCCGCACGCCGCCTCCGCCGCCTCCGCGTCAACCGAAGCCTGAGGGCGGCGCCATGACGGACCATGGGAAGGACCGGCCCTGGCTGATGCGGACCTACGCCGGTCATTCGACCGCCGAGGCCTCCAACGAGCTGTACCGGCGCAATCTCACCAAGGGACAGACGGGCCTCTCCGTCGCGTTCGATCTCCCGACGCAGACCGGCTACGACCCGGATCATCTTCTCGCCCGCGGCGAGGTCGGCCGGGTCGGCGTCCCGGTCTCCCATCTCGGCGACATGCGGCGCCTGTTCCAGGACATCCCGCTGGAGCGTACGAACACCTCGATGACCATCAACGCCACCGCGATGTGGCTGCTGGCGCTCTACCAGGTGGTCGCGGAGGAACAGGGCGCGGACATCTCCGCCCTCCAGGGCACGACACAGAACGACATCGTCAAGGAGTACCTCTCGCGCGGGACGTATGTCTTCCCGCCGGCCCCGAGTCTGCGGCTGACCACGGACATGATCACCTACACGGTGAACCACATGCCCCGATGGAACCCGATCAATATCTGTAGCTACCACCTCCAGGAGGCGGGCGCGACTCCGGTGCAGGAGATCGCGTACGCGATGTCCACCGCGATCGCCGTGCTCGACGCGGTGTTCGCGTCCGGACAGATCCCCGAGGAGCGCAAGGGGGATGTGGTCGGCCGGATCTCGTTCTTCGTCAACGCCGGTGTGCGCTTCATCGAGGAGATGTGCAAAATGCGGGCGTTCTCCCGTATCTGGGACACGGTCACCCGTGAGCGGTACGGCATCGAGGACGCCCGGCAGCGCCGCTTCCGCTACGGCGTCCAGGTCAACTCGCTCGGACTGACCGAGGCCCAGCCCGAGAACAACGTCCAGCGGATCGTCCTCGAAATGCTGGCGGTGACACTCTCCAAGGACGCCCGCGCCCGTGCCGTACAGCTCCCGGCCTGGAACGAGGCGCTGGGACTGCCCAGGCCCTGGGACCAGCAGTGGTCGCTGCGGATACAGCAGGTGCTGGCGCACGAAAGCGATCTGCTGGAGTACGAGGACATCTTCGAGGGCTCGCATGTCGTCGAGGACAAGGTGGCGGCCCTGGTCACGGAGAGCCTGGCGGAGATCGGCCGTATCCAGGAGATGGGCGGCGCGCTGGCGGCCGTCGAGTCCGGCTATCTCAAGTCGCGGCTGGTCTCCTCGCACGCCGGGCGCCGGGCGCGGATCGAGTCGGGCGAGGAGAGGATCGTCGGTGTCAACTGCTACGAGTCCACCGAGCCCAGTCCGCTCACCGCCGATCTGGACACCGCGATCATGACGGTCGACCCGGCGAACGAGGCACGGGTGGTGGCGGCGCTGCACACCTGGCGGGACGGCCGCGACGAGGCCCGGGCCGGCGAGGCCCTGGCCGCGCTGAAGAAGGCCGCGGCGGGCACCGCCAATCTGATGCCCGCGACCGTGGAGTGCGCGCGGGCCGGAGTGACGACCGGTGAGTGGTCCTGGGCGCTGCGGGACGTCTTCGGCGAGTTCCGCGCGCCGACGGGCGTGAGCGGAGCGCCGGTCGCGGTGGGCGCGGAGGCGGGCACCGCGCTCGCCTCCGTACGGGAGAAGGTGTCCCGCACCGCGGATGAGCTGCGCTCGGGACGGCTGCGGCTGCTGGTCGGCAAGCCCGGTCTGGACGGGCACTCCAACGGCGCCGAGCAGATCGCCGTCCGCGCGCGCGACGCCGGCTTCGAGGTGGTCTACCAGGGCATCAGACTGACACCGGAGCAGATCGTCGGTGCCGCGCTCGCCGAGGATGTGCACTGTGTGGGCCTGTCGATCCTCTCCGGATCGCATGCGGCACTGGTGCCCGACGTGCTGGCGCGGCTGCGCGAGGCGGGCGCGGGCGATATCCCGGTGGTCGTCGGCGGGATCATCCCGAGCGGCGACGCCGAGGATCTGCGGGCGGCCGGAGTGGCCGCCGTCTTCACGCCGAAGGACTTCGGAATCACCGGGATCATCGGCCGTATCGTCGATGAGATCAGGAAAGCGAACAAGCTCGATCCCTTGGAGGTCCACGCATGACCGCGCCTGCCACGCCCGCCGCGCCCCCCGCAGCCGCCGCGAACCGGCTGCGTCCGCGCCGCTCCTGTCTCGCCGTACCGGGCTCGAATCCGCGCTTCCTGGAGAAGGCCCAAGGACTCCCGGCCGACCAGGTCTTCCTCGATCTGGAGGACGCCTGCGCGCCGCTCGCCAAGGAGGGCGCCCGGCACACCATCGTCGACGCGCTGAACAAGGGCGACTGGAGCGGCAAGATCCGGGTGGTCCGCGTCAACGACTGGACGACGCACTGGACCTACCGCGATGTGATCACGGTGGTGGAGGGCGCGGGCCACAATCTCGACTGTGTGATGCTGCCGAAGGTCCAGGACGCCCAGCAGATCGTCGCCCTCGATCTGCTGCTCACCCAGATCGAGAAGACGATGGGCTTCGAGGTCGGCAGGATCGGTATCGAGGCACAGATCGAGAACGCCAAGGGCCTGGTGAACGTGGACGGGATCGCCGGCGCGTCCCCGCGTCTGGAGACCATCGTCTTCGGTCCCGCCGACTTCATGGCCTCGATCAATATGAAGTCCCTGGTCGTCGGGCAGCAGCCGCCCGGCTATGGCGCGGACGCCTACCACTACATCCTGATGCGCATTCTGATGGCCGCCCGTACATACGATCTCCAGGCGATCGACGGCCCGTATCTCCAGATCCGCGATGTGGACGGCTATCGCGAGGTGGCGGGGCGCGCGGCGGCGCTCGGCTACGACGGCAAGTGGGTGCTGCACCCGGGCCAGATCGAGGTGTCGAACGAGATTTTCTCGCCCTCCCAGGAGGACTACGACCACGCCGAGCTGATTCTCGACGCGTACGAGTACTACACGTCCGAAGCGGGCGGCAAGAAGGGCTCCGCGATGCTCGGCGACGAGATGATCGACGAGGCCAGCCGCAAGATGGCACTGGTCATCTCCGGCAAGGGCCGGGCCGCCGGAATGCGGCGCACCACCGCCTTCGAAGCTCCGGAGGCGTGAGCGATGCGATTCGGCAGGACCTTCGAGGAGTTCGAGGTCGGCGCGGTCTACAAGCACTGGCCCGGCAAGACGGTCACGGAGTACGACGACCACCTGTTCTGTCTGCTCACCATGAACCACCACCCACTGCATCTGGACAGCAACTACGCCGAGCGGACGACCGACTTCGGGAAGAACGTCGTCGTGGGCAATTACATCTACTCACTCCTGCTGGGCATGTCGGTGCCGGACGTCTCCGGCAAGGCCATCGCCAATCTGGAGGTCGAGTCGCTCCGCCATATCGCGCCGACCTTCCACGGCGACACGATCTACGGCGAGACAACCGTGCTCGACAAGACGCCGTCGAAGTCCAAGAGCGACCGCGGGATCGTGTATGTGGAGACCAAGGGATACAAGCAGGACTCCACGGTCGTCTGTGTCTTCCGCCGCAAGGTGATGGTGCCCACCGAGAAGTACATCAAGGAGCGCGGCGGCGAGCAGCCCGGCCGCCCCGAGCCCCGGGAGAAGTGACTTAGCCATGAGCCGACTCGCCCAGACAGCCGGGCTGACCGAAATCCAGCGGGAGATCCTGGCGACCGTCAGGGACTTCGTGGACAAGGAGATCCTCCCGGTCGCCACGGAGCTGGAGCACCGCGACGAGTATCCGACGCAGATCGTCGAGGGCCTCAAGGAACTCGGGCTGTTCGGACTGATGATTCCCGAGGAGTACGGCGGTCTGGGCGAGTCGCTGCTGACCTACGCGCTCTGTGTGGAGGAGATCGCCCGCGGCTGGATGTCCGTCTCGGGCATCGTGAACACCCACTTCATCGTGGCGTACATGCTCAAGCAGCACGGCACCCAGGAGCAGAAGGACGCCTTCCTGCCCAAGATGGCGGCCGGCGAGGTGCGTGGCGCGTTCTCGATGTCCGAGCCCGGTCTCGGCTCGGACGTCTCCGCGATCACGTCCAAGGGTGTGCGGGACGGTGACTCGTATGTACTGGACGGCCAGAAGATGTGGCTCACCAACGGCGGTACGTCCACTCTTGTGGCCGTGTTGTGCCGTACCGACGAGGGCCATCCGGAGGGCACGGCCAGGCACCGCTCGATGAGCACGTTCCTGGTCGAGAAGGAGCCCGGCTTCGGTGAGGTACGGCCCGGACTCACCATTCCCGGGAAGATCGACAAGATGGGCTACAAGGGCGTCGACACCACCGAGATGATCATGGACGGACTGCGCATTCCGGCCAATCGGGTACTCGGCGGTACCACCGGCCGAGGGTTTTACCAAATGATGGACGGCGTCGAAGTGGGCCGGGTCAATGTCGCCGCGCGCGGCTGTGGCGTCGCACAGCGCGCTTTCGAGCTGGGCGTGGCATATGCCCAGCAACGTCACACCTTCGGCAAACCCATCGCACAGCATCAGGCGATCCAGTTCAAGCTGGCCGAAATGGCGACCAAGGTGGAAGCCGCCCATGCGATGATGGTGAACGCGGCACGCAAAAAGGACTCCGGGGAGCGAAACGACCTGGAGGCAGGGATGGCGAAGTACCTCGCCTCCGAGTACTGCAAGGAAGTCGTCGAGGACGCCTTCCGGATCCACGGCGGTTACGGCTTCTCCAAGGAGTACGAGATCGAGCGCCTCTACCGCGAGGCACCGATGCTGCTGATCGGCGAGGGTACCGCCGAGATCCAGAAAATGATCATTGGCCGCCGACTGCTGGAGGAGTACCGATCGCAGGCCTGATTGTCGCTTTTGATCTTGTTTGGCCGCGAAGTCAACCACGTCTGAGCGACGAGGGCCACCGGCTTCAAGCCGCTCGACTCGGCTGCTGGCTTGCTCAGTTGCTGCTCGCAACCGATACCATCGCTGGAAAGCCGCCGTCCCCCGTTACCCGCGCGGCATCATCCGCTACGAAGGTCATCCATGCCCCACAGCCAAACCTCTGCACCACGCGGCCGGGTCCGCCTCGCGCGCGGAGCATCGCCGTGGCTCCTGCCCACCGTCGCCACCGCGGCGATCGGGCTGGTCCGTGCTCGCCGTTCCCGGCGTGCCGCTGTCCTCGCTGTGCCCGCCACCGCGCTCGCGGCGGGCATGCTGTGGTTCTTCCGCGACCCCGAGCGTGAGATCACTCAGGGCCGGGTCATCTCGCCGGCCGACGGTGTGGTGCAGAGCATCATGCCGTGGAAGGACGGGCGCACCCGGGTCGCCATCTTCATGAGTCCGCTGAACGTCCATGTCAACCGCGCTCCCCTCGCGGGAACCGTGACCTCCGTCGAGCACATCCCCGGCGGATTCGTTCCGGCGTTCAACAAGGAGAGCGAGAACAACGAGCGCGTTGTCTGGCACTTCGACACCGAGCTGGGCGATATCGAGATGGTGCAGATCGCGGGCGCGGTGGCCCGCCGCATCGTCCCGTATCTGCCTCAGGGAACCAAGGTGGAACAGGGCGAGCGCATCGGCCTGATCCGTTTCGGCTCGCGTGTCGACATCTACCTTCCAGAAGGTGTCGATGTCGCTGTCGAGGTCGGTCAGACCACGACCGCAGGGGTGACTCGAATTGACCGTGATTGATCCTGATACGCAAGCCGGCTGGGCCACCGAGGCCGAGGCCGAAGCGGAGGACGACGCGGAGGAGATGCCGCTGTCGCTGAGGCTGTCGATAGCGGACACCCTCACACTCGGCAATGCCACCTGCGGCTTCATGGCCGTCTACTTCACCACGACCGGCATCCTCATCCCGCATCTCACGGGCAGCGACGAGACCGGCATGGCGCGGCACTCCGCGGCGACGGCCGTGATCCTGATGCTGTGCGCCGCGGTCTTCGATCTGTTCGACGGGCTCGTGGCACGCAAGCTGCGCAGCTCACCGATGGGCGCCGAGCTGGACAATCTCTCCGACCTGATCAGCTTCGGTCTCGCTCCCGCGTACTTCGTCCTGGTGTACGGGATGGTCGCGGATGACGCCCATCAGCGGGTCTCGGCTCTGGCGGCGGTGGTCGTGCTGCTCGCCGTCGTCCTGCGGCTGGCCAGATTCTCCTGCGTGACGCTGAAGGACGGCATGTTCCAGGGCATGCCGAGCCCCTTCGGCGCGCTGACGGTCATCTCGATCGTGCTGCTGGAGCTGCCCTTCGTGCCGACGCTGCTCGCGATCGTCGGAGTCGCGTGGCTGATGGTCAGCCGGGTGGAGTATCCGAAGCCACGCGGAATTCTCGCGGTGGCGATGCTGAGCTGGATCGTGGCCGCGATGGGGCTGCTGGCGGCGTGGGCGTTCGACGCTCCCGGCGGTCAGCTGCTGCTCCAGACGGGCTGTGCGCTCCAGGTCGTGACGGGCGCGGTCATTCCGCTCTTCGCCACGGCCCGGCGGGTGAACACCTTCCGCGACAACCGCCGCGAGGCGCGGGCGGCGCAGCTTCCGTAGTACGTCGTGACCGCGAGGGCCCGGGTGCGCTGCGCACCCGGGCCCTCGCGGTTCGCCGGACCGGTACCGTCCGGCGCGTGGTTCAGCGCTTGGCCATATAGAGGTCGAGCGCCTTGTGCAGCAGTTTGTTGAGCGGATAGTCCCATTCGCCCAGATACTCGGCCGCCTCACCGCCCGTGCCCGCCTTGAAGCGGAGCAGACCGAGGAGATGGTTGCTCTCGTCCAGGGTGTCGGTGATGCCTCGCAGGTCGTAGACGCCGGCGCCGAGTTCATGGGCGTCGCACATCATCCGCCACTGGACGGCGTTGTTCGGCTGCACCTCGCGTCTGCGGGCGGTGGAGGCTCCGTACGAGTACCAGACGTGGTCACCGACGGTGAGCATGATCGCCGCGGACAGGACCTCACCGTCGTGATGGGCGAGATAGAGCCGCATCCGGTCGGGATGCTCGCGGGTCAGCGCGGTCCACATGCCCTGGAAGTAGGTCAGTGGACGCGGCAGGAACTGGTCGCGCTCCGCGGTCTCCCGGTACAGCTCGTAGAAGGCGGGCAGATCCTCGTAGCCGCCGCGTTCCACCTTCACACCGGCGCTCTCGGCCTTCTTCACATTGCGCCGCCACTGCTGGTTGAAGCCGCGCTGGATCTCGTCCAACGACCGTCCCGCGAACGGCACTTGGAAGACATACCGAGGCTGTCCGACGCTGAAGCCGTCGTCCGTGCCGTCGTCGTTCTGTCGCCAGCCCATACGGTGCAGCCGGTCGCTGACCGCGAACGCGCGCGGTTCGGTGCTGGTCGGTTCGACGTCACGCAGCCTACGGACCTCCGGATCGGCGATGGCCGCCTTGACCACGTCCGCCGTCCAGCGGCGGGCGACGACGGGCGGGCCCATCTTCACCGAGAACGCCCCGCGGGACTTGAGATGGGCCAGCATCGGCTGGAGCCACCGGGCCAGGTCCGGGGCGAACCAGTCAATGGCGGGGCCCTCGGGCAGATAGGCGAGATACCGCTTGATCTTCGGTACCGGCCGGTAGAGGACGAGTCCCGCGCCGATGATGTTCCCCCGCTCGTCGAACCACCCGAGGCTCTCCGCCCGCCAGTCCGGCTTCACGTCCCCCCACGAGGGAACCTGCATATGGCTGATCGAGGGTCTGGCTCCGACGAAGGCCAGATGTTCCTTACGCTTGATCGTCTTCAGGCGGTAAGCCATGGGGAGTGCTCCTTCGCTCGGCGCGCAGGTCTGTGGTCAGCAGACCTCTAGTCATACGTGCCGTACGGGCGGGCACGGGCCCGGACACGCGCGAGGGCCGGAGAGGACACACGTGAGGGCGGGCGGGACGGAGGAGGACGGGACGAAGGAGACAGCCCTGTGCTCCGGTGCTGTCTCCCTCGTCCTCGGCTCAGACCAGGAAGTCCCGTGCGATGTTCGCCGCCAGGCGTTCCAGCAGCGGGCCCGCCTCCGCCATACAGACCGCGGGATCCGGCTCCAGCTCGGTCAGGGCGTACGCGCGCCGGATGCCCGCACGGCCCAGGGCCTCCGGCGGGAGGGCCAGCCGGCCGCAGACCGCGATGACCTCGATGTTCCGTGCGCGGGCCGCCGCCGCGACACCCGCAGGGGCCTTGCCGTGGAGCGTCTGTTCGTCCAGCGAGCCCTCACCGGTGATGACCAGCGTCGCCCGGGACAGGGCGGCGGCGAAGCCCAGCACATCGAGCATCACCTCGATACCGGGACGGAAGCTCGCGCCGAGGCCGACCAGCGCGCCGTAGCCGATACC
>NZ_FMDK01000669.1 GCF_900091995.1 Streptomyces sp. MnatMP-M17 | reverse complement strand
AGGAGACGGCCCGAGGCGGGCTCGCGGTGAACATCATCGAGTGCTGAGGAAACGCACTCTCCGCCGGTCGGGCTCCAGGTACCTTCCGCCACCTCGCATCCGCCTTGGAGGCCGTTTTCTCCCGATATTTTATCCCGAAATGAGTGTTTAACCCACGAGTGTCGGGGCGCGCCAGAAGAGGGTGGCATCGTCGGCCAGGCGCACCGGTCCAGGCCGCATCCTCGCTTTCCGGTCCCGCGAACAATCCCGACTCCGGCTCACGGCAGATTCCCTGCTCGCCACCCACCCCTGTAATCAACTCCGTCTGCTTCATTGACATCTCACTCGGAAGTCCTATCTTTGGGAGCGCTCCCAAATCAGCCTTGCAACTGAAAGGAGTCCCCCACCATGCGCAAAAAGAGTCCGTTAACCGGGCGTTCGCGAGCGTCCCTCCGCCGACCTCTCCAGGCGCTCGTCATGCTGTTCGCCGTGGCCGTCGGCGCCCTCACCTGGTCGACCCCCGCCCAGGCCCACGGCACCGTCGTCGGCCCCGCCACCCGCGCGTACCAGTGCTGGAAGACGTGGGGCAACGACCACACGAACCCGGCCATGCAGACCCAAGACCCGATGTGCTGGCAGGCCTTCCAGGCCAACCCCGACACCATGTGGAACTGGATGAGCGCGCTCCGCGACGGCCTCGGGGGCCAGTTCCAGGCCCGGACCCCCGACGGGACACTCTGCAGCAACAACCTCTCGAGGAACGCCAGCCTGGACAAGCCCGGATCGTGGAAGACCACCACCATCGGCAACAACTTCTCGGTCCACATGTACGACCAGGCGTCCCACGGTGCCGACTACTTCAAGGTCTACGTGAGCAAGCAGGGCTTCAACCCCAAGACCCAGACCCTGGGCTGGAGCAACCTCGACTTCATCACGCAGACCGGCCGCTTCGCCCCGGCACAGGACATCACGTTCCCCGTCCAGACCTCCGGCTACACCGGACACCACATCCTGTTCGTGATCTGGCAGGCCTCGCACCTCGACCAGGCCTACATGTGGTGCAGCGACGTGAACTTCGGCTGAGCCGCAAAGCACCGCACACGGCACCGGCCTCTGCCGGGCGCCGGTAACCCGCCGCCCGGCCGACCGAGCCCCGTCGGGGCAGGGGCCCCAATTGGTCACCCTGCCCCGACGGGGCTTCCCGCGTTCCTCACTTGACTCTGAAGCTCCTATAGACCGTCAAGCGGCTGGAGATGTCAGCGGGGGATCTCTGTGCTGTATCCGCGCGCCATCACTCAACGAGCGCAGTCGTGTGTCCTTTGATGAGCGCAGCGGCGCGTTCGGCGATCGCGTAGACCGCCGCGTTCGTGTTGGAGCTCACGATGGACGGCATGACGGACGCGTCGGCCACGCGGAGCCCGGTGATGCCCCGTACCCGGAGCCGGGGGTCGACGACGGCGGCGGTTCCGTCCGGCCCGATGCGGCAGGTGCCCGCGTAGTGGTAGTACACGAGCAGGCTCCTGCCGAGGTAGTCGTGGAAAGCGTTGCCGTCGGTCGTGCCGGGGCCCGGCAGCGCCTCTTCGTCCCGCCAGGCACTCAGCGCGTCCGCCTCGCCGATCCTTCGGGCAACGCGCAGACCGGCTTCCATCGTCGCGATGTCGCGGCTGTCTCCGAGGTAGCCGGGGTCTATCAGGGGTGCCGTTCCGGGCTCCGCGCTCGCGAGACGTACCGATCCACGGCTGCGGGGATTCACCGCCGAGAAGGCGATCGTGTAGCCGCTCTCGGGTCCCGGCAGGGACGGGGCGCGGTAGGGCAGGCTCGCGAAGAGGATCTGCAGATCCGGTACGGCAGCCTCGGGGCCGGTCCGTACCGTCCCCATCGCCTCCCCGGGGGGATTGCTCATGTTCCGCGGGACGGGCCGCCGGGCGGTGTACGTGAGGGTCGACATGGGGTGGTCGTGCAGATTGGCCCCGACGCCCGGCAGGTCGAGCACCACGTCCACTCCCACCGCGCGCAGGTCGTCCGCCGGTCCGATCCCGGACAGCAGCAGTAGCTGCGCGGAACCGATCGCCCCCGCCGTCACCACGACCTCCTCGGCGCACTCCGCGAAGCGGATCGAACCGTCCTTCGCGTATTCGACCCCGCGGCACCGCCCGTCGGTCACCACCAGGCGCAGGACGAGGGCATCGGTCACCACGTCGAGGTTCGCCCGGCCCATGGCCGGCCTGAGGTACGCGTCGGCCGCGCTCTGGCGTACGCCGTCCACGATGTTGTTGTCGCACCAGCCGAACCCTGTCTCCAGGCCGCCACTGATGTCGTCGGCGCGCGCCTGCCCGGTCTCGACCGCCGCGTCGACGCAGGCGGCCACCAGAGGATTGGGCTCGGCCGGAGGGCCCACCGTCAGTGGACCGTCCTGGCCGCGCAGCGCCGGATCGTGTCCCGCAGCCGTTTCGCTCCGCCGCATGTACGGCAGGAGATCGTCGAACCCCCAGTCCGTCGCGCCCTGTTCGGGCCATACGTCGTAGCTGGTGCGATGGCCGCGGATGAAGTTCAGTCCGTTGATGCTGGAGGAACCGCCCAGTCCCCGTCCCCGGGGCGCCGGAATCGCCGTTCCCGTCGAGGCCTATACGACGGTCGTGCCGCCCCAGTCGGCCGTACTGCCCATCAGCGCCGGCCAGGCACCCGGCACCGCCATCAGCTCAAGCGGCTCCCGGGCACCGGCCTCCAGCACAAGCACCCGGACGTTCTCGTCCTCCGTCAGCCGAGCCGCGAGCACGCATCCGGCCGTCCCCGCACCCACGACGACATAGTCATAACCCGTGGTCGAACCCATTGGCCGACTCCTTTCCTCACACCTTCCATCAGGCCATCCGGAGCAGCGGTCCGCACGCCGAAACACGGCCTCAATTCGGGGGTCGGCGGCCTGTGGATCGAGGGCGCCAGCGCCAGCCGACCGTTTGCCGGACCGGCAAGGGGCGAGGGCTATGGGCCCGCCCCCAGAGGGCGGTGTCGGACCGCACGAACCTCAGTGAGGCATTTTCAACCTCAGTTTGAGCGGGCCAGGTGGAGGGCGAGGAGTGCCTGAATGAGCGCGGTGATGCGGGTGGTGCTGCACCGCAGCTTGCGCAGCAGGCGCCGGCCTTTGGGGGTGGCCATGGCCCGTTCGCCGGGGGCGCGGGTGCGGGCGGGCCAGGGTTGCGAGAACGTCGATGGCTTCGCTGATGTAGCGGTGGACGGCGAGTACGAGCCGAGTCCGGCGCAGTGGGTGCGTGAACAGGTGGAGTTGTACGAGAGTTCGGGCGGTACTGAGGGGACGACGCTGTGGGACACGGGTCTGCCCGTCGTCATTCTCACGACGCGCGGCGCGAAGAGCGGCAGGATCCGCAAGGTCCCTCTGATGCGCGTGGAGCACGGAGGAAGGTACGCGGCCGTGGCCTCGAAGGGCGGCTTCCCGCGTCACCCGGTCTGGTACTTCAACGTCACGTCCGACCCGCACGTGGAGCTCCAGGGCGGGTCCGTGCGCCAGGACATGACTGCCCCTGAGATCACCGGGGACCTGATCGACGCGGCGTAGATCACCACGGCAGTTCGTGCGGCCGCGGAGAAGATCTTGGTGAGTCCGGCTGGCATCCTGCCTGCGACGCAACACCACTCGCATCACCGGCCTCGTCCAAGCCATCCTCTGACCAGCTCAACTCAGGTTAAAAGAGGCTCAGTGATTCCAGCCCGTTGGGCCTGCGCCGGTCAACGTCCGGACGGTGCGGAACTCACGGCCGAACTCGCTCAACTGCTCGTAGTCCTCGTCATCCGCGCACTCCTCCCGCGTCAGCGTGGTGACCGCCGGCAACGCGTGGCTTTCGGCCTGCATGGTTGTCCGGTCGGCGAGTAAGACAACGGCCAGGTTCTCGTCGGCGCAGACCGCATTCAGCACCTCGTCAACGGTCGCTCCTGCCCAGGCCGGGTCGTCCATGAAGTGGACGTGTGCCTCGTACTGAGTCGCGTCCGGTCAGAAGCGGAAGTTCTCCGTTGTCTGCGGTACTTCCACCCTGAGCGGTTGATTCCAGGTGAATTCCGTGGACTCTCCGTCGTTTTCCGGGCTCGCGGTGCCTTTGAGCAGATAGGCGAGGCCGGTTGCCGCGAAGTAATACGTCGAACCATCCTCACCCAGGTACACGGCGACACGCTCACCATTGAGGAACGCGGTTCCCGCCGCGGTTACCTCGCCCCCCGTTTCGTCCGCCACGACTCTACGCAAGAACATGTCGTAGGAGGCCAGAAACCCCAAATGCTCGATGAGGAAGTTCCCCAGCGCGCTGGTCGCGGGCCACCACCTGCTCACGATCGGCGACAGGTCCAGGTGGCTGCGGCCTTCTGTCCCAGCCCACTCGGCGATAAACGCGGCGGACAAGTGGAAGTAGTACGAACCCGCGACCGCCCGTACGCGGCACTCGCCCCCGTTGATCGCGAACGCGCTGGCAGCGGAGCCGTCCTTGTTCAAATGAAGATCAAGGCTGACCATACGCGTATCGACGCGCGTGCTGCCGACCACACGCACCGATTTCCCTACCGCCACGGCACGCGCGAACGCGACTCTCAACTCGGCGTCCGACAGCCCGATGTTGGACCCGGGTTCTCTGTCCGGCTCATTGGTCATTTTCACAGATTACGTGGCGGGCCCACCCAGCGAGCATGTGGCCCCGGCCACACATCGAGGCGGGCGTCATACCTGGGGGGACCCGCCTCGCGTGTGTCGTGCCTTTTCAGTAGGCGGAAGTGTCGGCAGGCGCACGACGGCAGGGGAGGCCGGAGCGGTCAGGCCGGGGTCGTATCCGAGATCAGATGTGGAGATCCCTGACCCGTGGCTGCTTTCCTTTATCGACTGGGCCGTACGGCTATCGGCTGGGCCGTACGGCCTTCCGGCGGCGCTGGTCCGTCGTGCTGCTGTGGGCGGCGGTCCTCGTCGCCGTCGGTGCCGGCGCCGTCAAGGCACCCGCTGCCACGAAGACGGTTCCTTCATGCCGGGCATCGAGGCACAGGAGGCCTTCGATCTGATGGATCAGCGCTTCCCGGGATCGAGTGCCGACGGAGCCAGTGCCCGGATTGTCTTTGTCGCGCCGGACGGGCAGAAGGTCACCGGAGCGACCACCGGGCGGTCATCGAGAAACTCGTGGACGAGACGGCCGGCGGGACGCAGGTCGACAGCGCCGTGAGTCCCTTCCAGGCCAAGGCGGTGAGCAAGGACGCCACGGCCGCCTACGCCACCGTCACGCACAAGGTGAAGGCCGACGATCTCACCGACACCAGCAAGGAGACGCTGGAGAACGCGATAGACCGGGCCCGGGACGGCGGTCTGACGGTCGAGGTGGGCGGTACGGTGCTGGCCACGCAGCCCACCGCGGGCGGCGCCGCCGAGGGCATGGGCGTCGCCATCGCCGCGGTGGTCCTGCTGGTCACGTTCGGATCCCTCTCGGCAGCCGGGCTGCCGCTGCTCACCGCGCTCATCGGCGTCGGCATCGGCATCGCCTCGGTCCTGGCTCTGGGCAGTACCTTCGGCCTGTCCATGACGACCGGCACGCCGGCGTCCATGCTCGGTCTCGCGGTCGGCATCGACTACGCGCTGTTCGTCGTCTCCCGATACCGCGAGGAGCGGGCCAAGGGACACACGCCGCAGGAGGCGGCAGGTCTCGCCGCCGGCACCGCCGGATCGGCGGTCGTCTTCGCCGGTCTGACCGTCGTCATCGCGCTGGCGGGCCTCTCGGTGGTCGGTGTTCCGATGCTCACCAAGATGGGCCTCGCCGCCGCGGGCGCGGTCGTCATCGCCTATCAGAGCGGTCTCGTCCAGCCCACTCCACCGGACGGCGCCGCCACGCCGTAGCCTCCGCCGCCCATAGAGGACCTTTGGCCCCTGCCTGTCGGCACCGGCGACGTCCGACAGTGGTGATGTGGGGCCGTTCGAAGACGACGGCCCTCGGAGGAATGAGGCAGGCCATGTCGAAGACAACGGAGTGGACCGTACGTCTCTACCTCTTCGAGGAGGACGGGAGAACCACGGCGCGTGTGGTGCTGGACACCGGGACCACATCCCTCGCCGGGCACGGCAAGGCACGGTGCAGCCCCGATGACGTGGACGTACCGGAGATCGGCGACGAGCTCGCGGCCGGCCGTGCGCTGGCGGATCTCGGCGGACTGCTGATCCAGGTCGCCAACCGTGACATGGAGGGCGTCGGCGCGGCACCGTCCGGACGGGCCGGGCGGACAGGCTGGCTCTGACGGGCATCCCGGCGCTTGGCACCTCGGCGCGTGGCGTCCCCGGCGCTTGGCATCCTCAGCACCTGGCACCTCGGCGCGTGGCACCTCATCGGTTGGGCTGTTCGCAGGTTGAGCCGTTCGGACCCGGGCCAGAGCGGGTCAGCCCATGGACCACGGTGTCCGGAGGACCGAGGCTTGTGTTGGCACGGTATGACCGTGTCCGATCGATGTGTCCGATCGATGCGATCGAGGAGGGACGATGCACCGCACTCCGCACACCGTGAGCGATGTGATGACGCATACCGTGGTCGCGGTCGGCCCTCACACCGGCTTCAAGGAGATCGTCGGGACCATGGAGCGCTGGCATGTGAGCGCCCTGCCGGTGCTGGCGGGCGACGGCCGGGTGGTCGGAGTGGTCTCCGAAAGGGATCTGCTTCCCAAGGAGGCCGGAGCGGCGACCGCCGAGGAACTCATGAGCGCTCCCGCCCTCACGGTCCGCGAGGACGCCACCCTCGCCCAGGTGGCCCGGACCCTGGCGCTGATGTCTCTGAAACGGCTGCCCGTGGTCGACCGCTCCGGCAGGCTCCAGGGAATCGTCAGCCGGTGCGATCTGCGCCGCCGACACCGATGACGCGGACACCGATGAGGCAGGGCCCGTTCGGCCCTGGTCCGCCCCGGGAGTCCGGGCCAGGATGGTGAGGCGGCGGGACCACGACAGCCGGGACCACGACAGCGCAGAGTTGCGGAGGAACGACATGAACGAGGTGCGGCACTTCTCTCCGGAGAGGCCGATCCGGGTGTTCCTGCTCGACGACCACGAGGTCGTACGGCGTGGTGTGCAGGATCTGCTCGACGCGGAGCCGGACATCGAGGTCGCCGGTGACGCGGGCTCGATCGATCAGGCCCTGGCCCGTGGCCCGGCCCTGCGGCCGGACGTCGCGATTCTCGATGTACGGCTGCCCGACGGCGACGGGATCACGGTCTGCCGCGAACTGCGCTCGCGGATGCCCGGCCTGGCCTGTCTGATGCTCACCTCGTTCGACGACGACGATGCCCTGCTCGACGCGATCATGGCCGGCGCGGCCGGATATGTGCTGAAGGAGATCAAGGGAGCGGATCTGGTGGCCGCGGTACGCACCGTGGCGTCCGGCCAGTCCATGCTCGACCCGGCGACGACGACCCGGCTGATGAGCAGTCTGCGCGGCGACGACACTTCGGAGGAGCGGGAGCCCGACGCGCTGTCCGAGCTCTCTCCCCGTGAGCGGGAGATCCTCGCGCTGATCGGAGAAGGTCTGACGAACCGCCAGATCGGCAAGCGGCTCTATCTGTCCGAGAAGACGGTCAAGAACCATATCTCGCGTCTGCTGGCCAAGCTCGGCGTCGAACGGCGTATCCAGGCCGCCGTCCTCGCCACCCAGGCCGGTCCGTATTCCACGGGCCGCGCCAGCGCGTCGGAGTGAGCTCAGGAGGCAGACTCACGGCGCGGTTACGTCCGGGCTGATCGGTACGTCCTGGCTGATCGGTACGTCAGCCCTGGCTGATCGGTACCGTCCATACGACACGCGTGCCGCCGTGATCAAGCGCCTCCACCGTCAGCGCACCGCCCAGGCCCTCCGCCCTCCCGGCCAGATTGTCCAGGCCGCTTCTGTGGGCGTCCGCCGGGATACCGGTCCCGTTGTCCGTGACGGTCAGCGTCAGCCGGCCCTTGCGTACGACGAGGGACACCTCCGCGCTGCTGGCGTGCGCGTGCCGTGCGACATTGCTCAGCGTCTCGCCCAGGACGGCGACGACATGTTCGGCGATCGCGGGCGGCACATCCGTGTCGATGAGTCCCTCCATACGCACCGACGGCGTGAAACCGAGGGAGCGTACGGCCTGCTCCACCATCATGGTGGCCCGGACCCGTAGCCCCTGACGCGCACGTCCCGTGTCATGGGCGCGGAGGCCGAAGATCGTAGAGCGGATGATCTTGATGGTCTCGTCCAGGTCGTCCACGGCCCGCAGCAGCCTCTCCCGTGCGGCCGGATGTTCCACGAACCGTACGGTGCTCTGGAGCGTCATCCCGGTGGCGAAGAGCCGCTGGATGGCCAGGTCGTGCAGATCGCGGGCGATCCGGTCCCGGTCCGCCAGCAGTGTGAGCTGCTCGGCGGAGCGCCGCCGTCCGGCGAGTTCCATCGCGAGGGCCGCCTGTCCGGCGAAAGCCAGCAGCGGAGCCGTCCCGGCCGGAGAGAACGGAGTGCTCCCGCGCGTCCGGGCCAGCAGCAGCACACCGCGCACACCGTCGCCGGTGATCATCGGCACCGCGACGGCGGGCCCCAGTCCGCGCCAGCGCGGCGGGCCCGCGGTGATCCTCGGATCGGTCTCGACGTCAAGGCTGATGAGCGGCTCCCGGGCGCGGAGCGCCGCCCCGACGAACGAGCCCTCCCCGGGAAGCACCAGGCCCCGATGGGCTTCCGCGTCGACGCCTTTGGCGAGCGGGACCCGCAGTACGTCCTTGTCCTCGTCGGGAACCGCGAGCGCGCCCAGATCCGCGCAGACGATGCGGCGCGCGTGGTCGACGATCAGCGCGAGCACCTCTGCCTCCTCCGCTCCCGACAGCAGACTGGCGATGACCTCCGCGTTGGCCTCCAGCCAGCGCTGACGGTCCCTGGCCTGTTCGTAGAGCCGCGCGTTGTCGATGGCCACACCGGCCGCCGCGGCGAGCGTGGACAGGACGGCCTCGTCCGCGTCGTCAAAATCCTTGCCGTTCCGTTTCTCGGTGAGATAGAGGTTGCCGAACACCTCGTCACGAATGCGGATCGGCACTCCGAGGAACGAGTGCATGGGCGGATGGCCGGGCGGAAGGCCGTACGACGCGGGATGGTCCGAGAGCTCGGAGAGCCGCAAGGGCTCGGGATGGCGGATGAGTTCGCCCAGGATTCCATGGCCCTCGGGCAGATGGCCGATGGCGTCTGTCTGTTCCTCGGTGACACCGACGGGCAGGAACTGCGCGAGCCGTGGCTTCTCGCCGATGACGCCCAGGGCGCCGTACTCCGCGTCCACCAGCTTCACCGCCGCCTCCACGATGTGCCGCAGCACCTGAGGCAGTTCCAGTTCCCGGCCGACCGAGAGCACTGCTTCGAGCAGGCTCCGTACCAATTCCGGAGCACCGTGCTGGACGGCGTCCAGATGGGCCTGCAAATCCTCCGGCAGGACATCCGGCCGCCCCGGCGTGCCCTCCGCCCGCCTGTTCCCGTCGTCGCCCACGGTTCCTCCGGCGCGGCCGACGTGTCGTACTCCGGCCGGCCGCACTTCCACCGTAGCCGCAGACGGACACAAGGCACACCGAAGGCCGGGGCGCGCCCCCGGCCCCGGTCCCGGCCCACCCTTCTCCCGGGCCCTTCTCTCAGGCCCTCAGGCTCTCAAGCCCTCAGGCTCTCAAGCCGCCGGCCGCTCCAGGACGACCTTGAGCGCTCCGCTCTCGGCCGCGGAGAACACCTCGTACGCCTCTTCCATCCGGTCGAGTTCGAAGCTGTGCGTGACCAGCGAGGAGGTGGGCAGCCGGCGGGCGGCCGTCATGTCCATCAGCATCGGCGTGGAGAAGGTGTCCACCAGCCCGGTCGTGATGGTCACATCCTTGATCCAGAGGTCTTCGAGATGCAGTACGGCGGGCTTGCCGTGCACCCCGACATTGGCGACATGCCCGCCCGGCCGCGCCACGCGCGTGCACAGCTCGAAGGTCTCCGGCAGGCCCACCGCCTCGATCGCCACATCGGCGCCGAGCCCTTCCGTCAGATCCTGGATCAGCTGTTCGGGATCCTCCGCCCCGTTCGCCACCGCGTCGGCACCGAGCCGGCGTGCCGCCTCAAGACGGGACGGAGCCAGGTCGACGGCGACGACACGGCCGGGCGAGAACAGCCGCGCCGTGGCGACGGCGGCGAGACCGATGGGCCCGGCGCCGACCACGACCACCGTGTCGCCCGGCCGGACACGGCCGTTGAGCACACCCACCTCGTAGGCCGTGGGAAGGATGTCGGCGAGCAGCACCGCGTCCTGGCTGTCGAGGGCGCTGGGCAGCGGATGGACGGAGAGATCGGCGAACGGCACACGTACGTACTCGGCCTGCGTCCCGTCGATCAGATGTCCCAGCATCCAGCCTCCGCCGCCGAGGCACTGGCCGTACCGGGCCTCACGGCAGAAACGGCAGCGCCCGCATGCCGAGACGCAGGACACCAGCACCCGGTCCCCGGGCCGTACGGTGTGCACATCGCCGCCCGTCTCCACGACCTCGCCTACGGCCTCATGACCGAGAACGGTTCCCGGGACGACTTCCGGGAGATCTCCCTTGAGGATGTGCAGATCGGTGCCGCAGATGGTGACGGAGTCGACGCGGACGATCACATCCGCGCCGTCCTTGATGGAAGGTTCGGGGACCTCGTCCCATGAGGACTTTCCGGGCCCGTGAAAGACGAATGCCTTCATGACGTGCATCTCCTCGCGGGCCGGTGACGGCCCGTCGGCGGTGATCTCCTTACGCCCAGCCTGCGGCGATGTGCCCGGCCGGCGCATGGGCCGACCGGTTCCCGTACGAGGGGCCCGGTGGCCCGTCCGGCCCTGCGGGCGGCCCGTCCGGCCCCTCAGGCCTCACGGACCCGGGCGAGTCACCCTTGAGGAAAGGAGGTGGGAGCGATGGAGCTTCCTCTGGTCGTGGGAGTGGACGGATCGGAAGGCAGCATGCAGGCGGTCGACTGGGCGGCGGCCGAGGCCGAGCGCTCCGGCCTGCCGCTGCGGCTGGTCCATGCCTCCCTGTGGGAGCACTACGAAGGAGTACGGCCGAGGCTCGCCGCCGACCGCCCTTCCGAGCAGATACGGGCGGAGAGTCTCGTCGCCGCGGCCGAGGAGCGCGCGAACCGGCTCGCCGCCGATGTGAAGGTCTCCACCGACATCCAGCCGGAGGATCCGGTGACGGTGCTGCTGAGAGAAGCACGGGAGGCGACACTGCTGGTGCTGGGACCGCGCGGACACGGCCCGGTCGCGAGCATGCTCCTGGGATCCGTGAGCCTTGCCGTCGCGGCCAGAGCCCGCTGTCCCGTGACCGTCGTCCGCGGCGAGGAACCGAACCGGCGGGCGGTCCACCGGCGCGTGGTCCTCGGCATCGGCGGTCCCGCCGGCAGCGCCGACGCCACCCGCTTCGCCTTCCGCGAGGCGCGGTGGC
>NZ_FMDK01000511.1 GCF_900091995.1 Streptomyces sp. MnatMP-M17 | reverse complement strand
CCGGCGGGCGCCAGCCGGTCGGTCGTCGTCGACCGGCCCGGAGTCCATCGGCTGGTGCGCGGCGCCGAGCCCGTACCGGGGCCCGGTGAGGTACGGGTACGGGTCGCCGCCGCCGGGATCTGTATGAGCGACCGCGAGCTGTACGACGGCCGGCGCGACGCGGCCCATGTGCGCTATCCGGTGGTGCCGGGACACGAGTGGGCGGGCACCGTCGATCTGGTGGGCGAGGGAGTGGATCCGGGACTGTCGGGCCGCAGGACGGTCGCCGAGGGCTTCCGCGCCTGTGGGACCTGCGCGCGGTGCCGTACGGGCGAGACCTCGCTCTGCGACCGTGGATACGACGAGACCGGCTTCACCAGGCCCGGCGCGTTCGCCGACCATGTCGTCGTGCCCGTACGGCTGTTGCATCCGCTGCCCGACGGCGCGGATCTGCGTGCCGCCGCGCTGCTGGAGCCGGCCGCGGTGGTCGCGGCTGCCGTACGGTCGGGCCGGCCGGAGCCGGGCGAGCGGATCGCGGTGGTGGGAGCGGGCACGCTGGGGCTGCTCGCCGTACAGCTTCTGGCCGCCTTCTCCCCCGGCGAGCTGACGGTGATCGATCCGCGCACCGAACGGGCCGCCCTGGCAAGGAAGTTCGGCGCGACCGAAGCGGCCACGGCGGCGGAGGCCGAGGAGCTGCGCGGGCGGTACGACCTGGTGGTGGAGACGGCGGGCGCTCCGAGCACGGCCGCCTCCTCCTGTCTGCCGGCGCGGCGCGGCGGCCGGGTGGTGCTCACCGGGATGTTCACGCCGGGCGCGCGCGGTATCGATCCGGTGCATCTGTCGCTGAACCAGCTCACGGTACGGAGCGTGTTCGGAGCGCCGTCGGCCGCCTGGTCCTTCGCCGTGCGGGCCTTCACCACCGGCGTGCTCACTCCGGGACCGCTGGTGACGCATGAGTTCCCGCTGGAGCGGTACGGCGAGGCCGTGGCGCTGGTCGGCGGAGGCGAACCGGGCACCGGAAAAGTGCTGCTCGTCCCCTGACCGGCCGCCGCTCCGGCTCCAGACAGGCCCGGATCCGGACGGGCCCGGACCAGCCCGGACCGAACCGGCCCGGCCCGGCAGCACACCGTATCCACACACGCCCGCCATCCCGAACCACGTTCGGCATACCGAACATTCACCAACACCCGACGTGCCCACCGAACCGAAGGACTCGTCCGTGACCGAAGCATCAGCCCCCGCCCACCGCCGTCCCGGCGAGCAGGCGCTCGCCACGCTCGGCCTCGCCGCGCCCGACGACAATCCGGCGGACGCCTCGCCGCACACCTTCCCAGACGGCGGACTCTGGCGCACCGAGATCCCTTCCGTCGAAGGACCGGAGAGCCTCTCCGTCGTCCTCCAGGAGTCCGACCGCCTCGGTGTACCGATTCACCGGGTCAGCCAGGGCAGCGGCGTCTGGATGCTCTCCGACGCCGAGATCACCGAGATGGCCGACGCCTGCGCGGCCCGCGCCGTGGAGCTGTGTCTGTTCACCGGACCGCGCGGGACCTGGGACACCGGCGGCTCGACCCGTACGGACTCCGGCGGCGCGGGACTGCGCGCCCGTGGCCACGGCGCCATGGCCGGTTGTGTCGAGGACGCCCTGCGCGCGACGGAACTCGGTGTGAGATGCCTGCTCGTCGCCGACGAGGGCGTGCTCTGGACTCTGCACCGGCTGCGGGCCCGAGGTGTGCTGCCCGCCGACACCACCTTCAAGGTCTCGGCGCTGGTCGGCCCGGTCAATCCGGCGTCCTACGCGGTGTTCGAGCGACTCGGCGCCGACTCGATCAATGTGCCCTCGGATCTCACACTCGCCCATCTCACCGAGATCCGCCGCGGCAGCCGGGCCCCGATGGACCTCTATGTGGAGGCGCCCGACGACCTCGGCGGCTATGTCCGGATGTACGAGACGGCGGAGCTGATCCGGCGTGGCGCGCCTCTCTATCTCAAGTTCGGGCTCTCGAAGTCGCCCGCCATCTATCCCTACGGCGCACAGCTCCGCGACGCCGCGCTGCGCAGTGCCCGTGAGCGGGTCCGGCGCGGCCGGCTGGTGCTCGATCTGCTCGTCCGGCACGGCGCCGACGGCGGGATGTCACCGCTCGGCTCCCGGCTGCCGGGACCGCTCAGCCGCTTTCCTCTCACCCAAGACAAGGACTGATGCCCCCATGCGTATCCGCCGTGCCCGCCGGGCCGCACTCGCCGTCACCGCCCTGTCCCTGGCGCTCTCCCTCGCCGCCTGCGGGCAGAACAGCGAGGGCGGCAGCAAGGACGAGTCGAAGGGCGAGGAGAAATCCACCGTCGGTATCGCGATGCCGACCAAGTCGTCCGAGCGCTGGATCGCCGACGGCGCGAACATGGTCGCCCAGTTCGAGAAGCTCGGCTACCGGACCGATCTCCAGTACGGCGAGGACGATGTCGCCCAGCAGGTCTCCCAGATCGAGAACATGATCACCAAAGGTGTGGACGTCCTGGTGATCGCGGCGATCGACGGCCGGGCCCTCACCGATGTCCTCCAGCAGGCCGCCGACCGGGACATCAAGGTGATCTCGTACGACCGGCTGATCCTGGGCACCGAGAACGTCGACTACTACGCGTCCTTCGACAACGAGCGCGTCGGTGTCCTCCAGGCCACGTATCTCATCGACAAGCTGGGTCTGAAGGACGGCGGCAAAGGCCCGTTCAGTGTCGAACTCTTCGCCGGCTCGGCCGACGACAACAACACCCGGTACTTCTTCGACGGCGCCTGGAAGACGCTCAAGCCGTACATCGACGCGAAGCGGCTCGTCGTCAGGAGCGGCCAGACCAAGCTGGAGCAGATCACCACACTGCGCTGGGACGGCGGCACCGCGCAACGGCGGATGGACGACCTGCTGACCAAGTCGTACGGCTCACGGCGCGTGGACGCGGTGCTCTCGCCGTACGACGGGATCTCCATCGGCATCCTGTCGGCGCTCAAGTCCGACGGCTACGGGACGCCCGCGAAGCCGTATCCGCTGGTGACCGGGCAGGACGCGGAGGTCGCCTCGGTCAAGTCGATCATCGCGGGACAGCAGACGCAGACGGTCTACAAGGACACCAGGGCGCTGGCCAAACAGGCCGTGCAGATGGCGGACGCCGTGCTCAACGACAGGAAGCCCGAGGTCAACGACGAGAAGACCTATGACAACGAGGTCAAGGTCGTTCCGGCCTATCTGCTGGATCCGGTCAGCGTCGACAAGTCCAACTACAAGTCGGTGCTCGTGGATTCCGGCTATCTCAAGGCGAGTGATCTGACATGACCACCGCGCCTGTCTCCGACCGGAGCGCTCCCGTCCTGGAGATGCGCTCCATCGTGAAGACCTTTCCGGGTGTCAGGGCGCTCTCCGATGTCAGCCTCACGGTCGCTCCCGGGGAGGTGCACGCGGTCTGCGGCGAGAACGGCGCGGGCAAGTCCACCTTGATGAAGGTGCTCAGCGGCGTTCATCCGCACGGGAGTTACCAGGGCGAGATCCTCTTCGAGGGCACTCCGTGCGCCTTCAAGGACATCAGGGCCAGTGAGGCCCGGGGCATTGTGATCATCCATCAGGAACTGGCCCTGGTGCCCTACTTGTCGATCGCCGAGAACATCTTCCTCGGCAATGAGCACGCCACCCGTGGGATCATCAGCTGGAACGAGACGCTGAAACAAGCGGCGGCGCTGCTGGAGCGCGTCGGGCTGCGTGAGCACCCGCAGACGCGGATCGCCGACATCGGTGTGGGCAAGCAGCAGCTCGTGGAGATCGCGAAGGCGCTCGCCAAGCGGGTGAAGCTGCTGATCCTGGATGAGCCGACCGCCGCGCTCAACGACCGGGACAGCGCGCAACTCCTGCGGCTGATGCTGGAGTTGAAGGACCAGGGCATCGCCTCGATCATCATCTCGCACAAGCTGAACGAGATCGCCGAAGTGGCCGACTCCGTCACGGTCCTCAGGGACGGCCGGACCGTCGAGACCCTGGACGTACGGGCGGGATCGGCCACCGAGGACCGGATCATCCGGGGCATGGTCGGCCGCGATCTCGACCACCGCTTTCCCGAGCGGACACCGTACGCGGGCGATCCGGCGGCGGAGCCCGCGCTCGACATACGCGACTGGACCGTCCACCATCCCATCGACCGGCAGCGCAAGGTCGTCGACGGAGTCTCGGTCCAGGTCCGCAGAGGCGAGATCGTCGGGATCGCGGGGCTGATGGGCGCGGGCCGCACCGAACTGGCGATGAGCCTCTTCGGGCGCTCGTACGGCTATGACATCAGCGGAACGGTCTACAAGGACGGCCGGGAGATCCGTACCCGGACCGTGCCGGAGGCCGTCGCGCACGGCATCGCGTATGTCACCGAGGACCGCAAGCGCTACGGGCTCAATCTCATCGACACCATCGGCAGGAACATCACGATGAGCGCCCTGGCCAAGGTGGCCAGACACGGTGTGGTGGACGAGCACGAGGAGACCCGGGTCGCCGAGTCGTACCGCGCGAGCATGAACATCAAGGCGCCGACCGTCTTCGAGCAGGTCGGCCGACTGTCCGGCGGCAATCAACAGAAGGTCGTCCTCAGCAAATGGATCTTCGCGGGTCCCGAGGTGCTGATCCTCGACGAGCCCACCCGCGGCATCGACGTCGGCGCGAAGTACGAGATCTACACCGTCATCGACCGGCTCGCCGCGCAGGGCAAGGCGGTTCTCCTCATCTCCTCCGAACTCCCCGAGCTGCTCGGTATGTGCGACCGCGTCTACACGATGGCGGCGGGCCGGCTCACCGGCGAGATCCCACGGGCGGAGGCGACACAGGAAGTCCTGATGCGCCATATGACCAGGAACACGAGGTAGTCGACATGACTCCGGTCACCACCGCACCACTGCTGGAGGCCGCGCGCCGCAATATGCGGCAGTACGGCATGCTCATCGCGCTCGGTCTGATCGTCGTGCTCTTCCAGATCTGGACCGACGGTGTGCTGCTCAAGCCGAACAACGTCACCAATCTGGTGCTCCAGAACAGCTATATCCTCGTTCTCGCCATCGGCATGATGATCGTCATCGTCGCCGGCCATATCGATCTGTCGGTCGGCTCGCTGGCGGCGTTCGTCTCCGCCGCGAGCGCGGTGATGATGGTCAAACACGACCTGCCCTGGGTGCCCGCGCTGGTCGTCGGACTGCTCATCGGCGCGCTCGCCGGAGCCTGGCAGGGCTTCTGGATCGCGTATGTCGGCATTCCGTCGTTCATCGTCACGCTCGCCGGGATGCTGCTCTTCCGCGGCGGTACGCAGATCCTCCTCGGCTCACGCTCGCTCGGCCCGTTCCCCGAGGGCTTCCAGAAGATCGCGACCGGCTATCTGCCCGAGTTCGGCCCGGTCACCAACTACCACAATCCGACGCTGCTGCTGGGGCTCGCGCTGCTGGCCGTGGCGGTGTTCCAGGAGATCAGGGACCGGCGCCGGCAGCGGGCGTACGAGCTGGAGGTCCTTCCGCGCGGACTCTTCCTGCTCAAGTGCGCGGGACTGGCGGCGGCCGTGCTCGCCTTCACCCTGACACTGGCCAGCTACCGAGGCGTCCCGGTGGTCCTGCTGCTGCTCGCCGCGCTGCTCATCGGCTTCGGTTATGTCATGCGCAACGCGGTCGTCGGGCGTCATGTGTACGCGCTCGGCGGCAACCGCGCCGCGGCGAAGCTGTCCGGCGTCAAGGACCGCCGGGTCACCTTCCTGGTCTTCGTCAATATGGGAGTGCTCGCCGCGCTGGCCGGAATGGTCTATGCGGCCCGGCTCAACGCGGGGGTGCCGCAGGCGGGCATCAACTTCGAACTGGAGGCCATCGCGGCCTCGTTCATCGGCGGTGCGTCGATGAGCGGCGGTGTCGGCACGGTGTTCGGCGCGATCATCGGCGGACTGGTGCTCGGCGTGCTGAACAACGGGATGTCGCTGGTCGGGATAGGCCCGGACTATCAGCAGGTCATCAAGGGACTGGTGCTGCTGGCGGCGGTGGGCTTCGACGTCTGGAACAAGCGCCGGGTGGGCGCCTAGACGAGACGCCTCAGGAATGAATACGCGCGGCGCCGCAGCGCACCTGAAAAGTGCTGCGGCGCCGCGCCCCCGTATTCCACTTACAGCTTGCGTGCCACGCCCGCGTATCCCGGGATGGGCTCGTCACCGGGGACCGGTACGACCTCTCCCAGCTCGGGACGCCAGTCCGTGGCCAGTGCGACGCCCGGTTCGACCAGCTCCAGGCCCGTGAAGAACGCGGCGAACTCCTCCCGTGACCGCAGAGCCAGGGTGAGCGCCCGCTTCTGGTACAGCTCACGTGCCTGGCCGGCGCTCTCCCGGTCGAAATCGCCCGTGGCATGGGAGAGCACAAGATAGCTGCCGGACGGCAGCGGGTCGAGCAGCCTGCGCACCAGTTCGTACGCGCCGTCCTCGTCCGAGATGAAGTGCAGCAGCGCGACGAGGGAGAGCGCGACCGGACGGTCCAGATCGAGGATCCTTCCCGCCGCCTCGATGATGGCCTCCGGCTCGCGCACATCGGCCTGGACGTACTCCGTGGCGCCGCCCGGAGTGCTGCGGAGCAGCGCCTCGGCGTGCCGGAGGACGATCGGGTCGTTGTCCGTGTAGACGATCCGGGAGTCGGGCGCGACCTCCTGGGCTATCTGATGCAGATTGGGCTCGGTGGGAATGCCCGTGCCGATGTCCAGGAACTGGCGCACGCCGGCGGTGGTGCCGAGCCAGCGGGTGGCGCGGTGCATGAACGCCCGGTTGACCCGTGCCATGTCGGGCCCCCGGGAGTCCAGCGCCAGTAACTGCTTCGCCATCTCCTCGTCCACCGGATAGTTGTCCTTGCCGCCGAGGAACCAGTCGTACACCCGGGCCGGATGCGGCCTGCTGGTGTCGATGGAATCGTTCCCGGTCATGTGCGCTCCATGAGTCTCAAGGTCGATGAGCAGGATCTGTGGAACACAGTGTCTGCGGAAGAACGGAGGACGGGCGAATCAGTGGATGTGGACGATGAGAAGTGAGAGCGGTGAGCGGTCGGTCAGGTGAGCAGGAAGTCGGCCTGACCCGCCTTCGCGCCCTGGATGAATGCGGCGATCTCGCTGGTGGTGTAGATCAGTGCGGGGCCGTCAGGGTCGGCGGACTGGCGCACCGCGACTCTGCCGTCGGCCAGCTTCATGGCCTCGATGCAGTTGCCGCCATTGCCACCACTCCACGGCTTGCGCCAGCCTTCGGCGCCGAGGTCGGCGGCCGGCATGCCGTTGTATATGGGATCCATTCACAGCTCCTTGCGGAGATCCCTGAGGATCTCCTTCGTGCGTTGTGCAGTTGCGGCCTGAGCCGCCATCCGGTCCATGACCTCCAGGTGGGTGGCCACTTCGGGACGTGCGTCGAGATAGACGGCGCCGGTCAGGTACTCGCTGTAGACCATGTCCGGCAGTTCCGGTTCGGCGAACCGGAAGATCACGAACGGCCCGTAGGTACCGGGATGGTGTCCGCTCGAGAATTCCGCGACTTGCAGGGTGACATTCGACAGGGCCGAGGCATCGAGCAGCCTGTCGATCTGCTCCCGCATGACGTCCGGACTGTCGCCGACCGGGCGGCGCAGTACGGTCTCGTCCATGATCACCCAGAATCTGGGTGCGTTGGTACGGGTCAGCAGTGACTGGCGTTCCATACGGAGCGCCACATGGCGTTCTATGTCCTCGGGCTGTGCCTGTCCCACTGCCCCCGCGTGCATGACCGACCGGGCGTACTCCTCGGTCTGGAGCAGCCCGGGAACGAAGTGCGGTTCATAGGCACGCAGCAGGGAGGCTGAGCCCTCCAGGCTGACGTACATACTGAACCAGTCCGGCAGGATGTCGTGGAACCTCTGCCACCAGCCGGGCTTGTTCGCTTCCTCGGTGAGCTCGACGAAGGCCTCGGTCTCGTCCTCGGGGATCCCGTATGCCCGCAGCAGGAGCTGTACATAGGGGATCTTGAGGGCGACCTCGGCGGTCTCCATCCGGCGGATCGTCGCGGGCGCCACCCGGAGAAGCTTGGCGGCCTCCTCGCGCTTCAGCCCGGAGCGCTCACGAAGATCTTGCAGACGTCTGCCGAGTACGACCTGACCCACGGTCGGGGCGGACCGCGGTTCACTCACTTTGGGTCCTCCCCACGCACGGTTACCAGCAGTCTGCCATGTCTGGGCCACGAAGAACACGGCACTCTGAAAAATTCAGAGTGCCCCTTGCCAAGTGTCGCCGACGGGTGGAGAGTGGATCGGTGAACCAGCTCACGCGGTTGTCGGGCTCTGCCATGGGAGAGTTTCGCGCTCGGCCGCTGCTCCCCCACCGTTAGGAATCGGTCGTGGCACCTGGTAAAGCGCTCACCCCCCCGCTCATAGCCGTGTGCCCCCCTGGCAACGTTGTCCGGCGTTACGGATTCCAGTTGCCTGCTCACGCAGAGTCAGTGGCCCGGGCGAGACAATTGATCCGCGACCGGCTCGCCCGATGGGAGATGGAGGAGGAGGCCCGCGACACCGCGGTGCTCGTCGTCTCGGAACTGGTCACCAACGCGATCGTGCACGCGGCCGGCGACCGTGTCGTCTGCGAGATACGTGAGGGCGGCGGCCGGCTGCGGATATCCGTGGAGGACCAGGGCTACGGACCGACAGGGCCGCAGCTCCACGACGCCGCCCAGGACGAGACAGAGGGCGAGGGAGGCCGTGGGCTGTTTCTCGTCGATTCCCTGTGCAGCGGCTGGGGAGCCCATGACACCTCGGGATACGGCCCCGGACGTGTGGTCTGGGCCGAACTCCCGCACGGAGAGCTGTCGCGCGGAAAGCTTTCGCATGGAGAGCTCTCGCATGGAGAGCTCTCGCACGGAGAACCGCTACACGGAGAACTGCCACACGGAACGGAGCAACCGTGCTGAGGACCGCACTGGACCGGCTCGCACGTGGCCTGCGCGACGGCCGCGATCTCGCGCCTCGTCGCGTCAAGCTGCCTCTGCCGCCCACGCTGCCGGCCTCGCTGGGCTGTGACGCGGTGGGCGTCCCGGCGGAGCACGGCTTCCGGCTGATGGCGCGGCTGCCCAAGAAGGGCTGTGTCTTCGCCGACGCCGAGTGGTGGTGGTGGATCGTGCCGGCGGGCTCCGATCTCGATCTCACCTGGCCGTCACCGGCCCGCTATGTATCGGGCACGACCGTCCCGGCGGCGCATCCGCGGCTGATCCACTGGCCCGAGGCGCCGACTCCGTACACTCCGCCGATCCCCTTCTACCTCATGGTCTGCCAGCTCACGGGAACGGCTCCGTCCTGGGACCCTCGGACGGAGCCGGGAACGGTCCCGGCGCGGCACTGACCTGACGGCGACCCGGACGAACGGGAGCTCTGCGACGAGCAGACGACAGCGGGCCCGGGTGAGGACCTGGGCCCGGACAAGAGCCCGGGTGAGGGCTCAGCCGCATGCCCGGCAGCAGGCGGCCGGGCCCTCATCCGACCACCCTGTCCCTCGCGCGACGCGCATCACATAGGCTCGGCCGCGAGATGAACACCAACCACACATCCCTCGGCCCCAAGGCCGACAAAGAGACGGTGCGCCGGCACAATCTGAGTCTTGTGCTGCGGGCGGTGCGGGACGAGGGAGAGGCGACCCGGGCCGGGGTGGCCGCGCGGGTGGGACTGACCAGGGCCGCGGTGTCGTCGCTGGTGGAGCAGTTGCTGGAGAGCGGGTTCCTCTCCGAGTCGGGCAAGACGTTCAGCGGACAGGCCGGGCGCCCCGGCACCGTGCTGAAGGTCACACGCTCCGGGCCCGCGGGTATCGGTGTCGAGATCAATATCGACTATGTGTCGGTGTGCGTGGTCGATCTGTCCGGCACCGACCGGGTCCGGCTCACCGAGCACATCGACAACCGCGGCGCTCTCCCGGCCGAGGTGCTGGCGCGTGGCGCCCGGATCGCGGCCCGTACGCTGGAGTCCGCCGCGGAGCAGGAGTTGATCCCTGTCGGGGTCCAACTCGCCCTGCCGGGGCTGGTGTCGGGAGGTACGGTCCGTCAGGCGCCGAATCTCGGCTGGAACCGGGTCCCGGCGGAGGAGCTGTTCGCGCGGGCGCTGGCGGAGCTGCGGCCCGATGTGCCCGCGCTGCCGGTGAGTTCGGAGAACGAGGCCAATCTCGCGGCGCTGGCCGAGCTGTGGTTCGGCGGGCTCGGACCACTTCGTACATTCCTCTATCTCACTGGCGAGATCGGTGTCGGCGGCGCGCTGGTGCTGGACGGTGAACTGCTGCGCGGCGCGCACGGGTTCGCCGGAGAGATCGGCCATGTGGTGGTCGACGCGAAGGGACCGCTGTGCCGGTGCGGTTCGCGGGGCTGTCTGGAGCAGTACGCGGGCCAGTCCGCGCTGCTGCGCGCGGCCGGCATCGACGAGAACTCGGGAGTACCGGGCGTCGCCGAGCTGGAACGCCGGGCGCGCGGCGGCGACGCACAGGCCGTGGCGGCCGTCGAACAGGCCGGAGTGATGCTGGGCCGGGTGCTGTCGGGCTCGGTGAACCTCTTCGATCCGGACGCGGTCGTGCTGGGCGGGATCTACCGCGAGCTGATGCCCTGGCTCTCCCCGTCGGCCGACCGCGAACTGACGGCCCGCGTGGTCTCCGGCCTCTGGCCCCGCGACAGCGGACGCCTACGCGCGTCATCCTCGGCAGGAGACGCGGCCCGAGGCGCGGCGGCCCTGGTGGTACGAGCGGTCCTGGCGGACCCGGTGGCCTACGTCCAACGAACCACGGACCGATAGCGCAGGTCACGGCCCGCGCCTACGCGCGTGACCGCCGCCCGCGGGGGCGCGGGTGGCGGTCACG
>NZ_FMDK01000381.1 GCF_900091995.1 Streptomyces sp. MnatMP-M17 | reverse complement strand
GGCTGGCCTGGGAGCGCGGCTGGCAGCCCGCCGATGTCGTACGGCTCGTACGGCGCGACCTCGAAGATCCGCATCTGCGGCTGCTCGCCGAGCTGATATCGGCGGAGGCGCGGCGGTACGAGCGGCTGGCGCCGCGCTGGGCGGCGCAGCTCGCCGACGTCGAGGAGGAGTCTGGCCCGGGGCCCTACAAGGCCGACCGCTTCTCGTACGCCACCGCCGTCCTGGAGCTCTGTCTGCTGCTCGTCCGGCTGCCCGCGATCGAGCCGGTGGGGCCGGTGCCCGGTACGCCCGTACATCTCCCGTCCGTGGAGGGCGAGCCGCGCATGCTCACGCGCATCCGGGCGCTGCTCGCCAAGGCCGAGGCGACCGGCTATCCGCAGGAGGCGGAGGCGCTCACCGCCAAGGCGCAGGAGCTGATGGCGCGGCACAGCATCGACGAGGCGGTACTCGCCGACCGGAGCCACCGTGGCGATGTGCCGGGCGCCTGCCGGATCGGCGTGGACGCGCCGTACGAGACGGCGAAGGCGATCCTGCTCGACGCCGTCGCCTCGGCGAACCGCTGCCGCGCCGTCTGGAACAGCGCGTACGGCTTCTCCACGGTCGTCGGCTTCGAGCCCGACCTGGCGGCCGTCGAACTGCTCCACACCTCTCTGCTGGTGCAGGGAACGGCGGCGATGACGCGCGCGGAGGCCGCCCAGCGGGCGGGAGGACGCAAGCGGACGAAGACGTTCCGGCAGTCGTTCCTGATGGCGTACGCCCACCGCGTCGGCGAACGCCTGGCCGAGGCGACGGCGCGGACGACACAAGAGGCGACGGCGGACACGGAGGGCGGCGCGCTGCTGCCGGTGCTCGCGGCACGGGACGTGGCGGTGGCCGACCGTACGGACCGGATGTTCCCGGAGACGGTGGCGACCCGGGTCCGAGGAGCGACGGACGCCGAGGGCTGGCACCACGGCACCTCGGCTGCGAACGCGGCACACGTGCCGGACGGCGCGGCGGACACGGACACCCGCGCCCGCATCCGTCCGGGCGACCGAGGCTGACCGTACGGCTACGACACCGGCAGATCCGTAGGCAGGTCCTCCGGCAGTCCCTCGGGCGGTGTTCCGGTCTCGGTCTTCGCCAGTGTGTCCTTCTTGCCCTTGTCCCAGGCGATCACCAGCGTCTTGCCGTCGTTGGACTTGATCGACCCCATCGTGCGGTCGGTGTTCCCGTCGGCGCAGGTGAGGGAGAGCATCGGCTCGCCCATGTCCTCCACCGAGCCCTGGCAGACATGGCTGTCGGCGACGAGCGCGACCTTGCCGGCCTTCACGGAGAGCGCCACGGCCTTGCCGTCGGTCAGTCCGGCCCAGCTGCCCTCGACGGCACTCGCGCCGTCCCCGCCGGAGCCGGTACTCGCACTCGCGCCCGCGTCCGGACCGGAGCCCGAGCCGTCGGCCGACGCGCTCGGCGCGTCGGCGCCGCCCTTGTCCTTGCCGGAGTCGCCGCCGCTGTCACCGCCGCAGCCCGTGAGCGCGAGTGCGAGTGCGGTGACGAGGCCAGCCGTGGCGACACTGGTCCGCAGGAGCTTCTGCACGTTCAAGTCCCCCTTGTCGGTTACCGGACCGCGCCAAGCTATCAGGACGACTTGCGCACTCCCGGCAGATATCCGGCATGCGCCCGGGCGCGCGGCCGGACCCGCGACAGCTGAACGTCCCGGCCCAATCCACTGGAGCGCGCGGGTATCACCTATATCGACTACAAGGACACAGATCTGTTGCGGAAATTCATCTCGGACCGCGGCAGGATTCGCAGCCGCCGTGTGACACGGGTGAGCGCGCGGCAGCAGCGGGTGTCGACGCGCGCGGTCGAGAACACCTGGGACGCGCGGTCGAGAACGTCCGGGAAATGGCGTTGCCGCCGTACCGCTCGGTGTGCCACCGATCCCTCCGGGGGCCCTCCTGAGCAGGTCAGGAGGGGCCCCGGTGCGTCGTGCCGGTCTCCTGTGTGGAGACTGGAGCGGCGAATTGGGATCCGAATGGCCGTGAAACGCGTCTCTCCCTAGAGCACGGGGGGATTCGCTCCGGACGGCCGTCTCGGTGCGGTGTCTGTAATCAAAGGAACACCCCGCGTGCACGTGCATTTGCTCATGCATCAGCACATGAAACACAGCTATGATCCGAGACAGTTGACACCTGCACCTTGCAACTCGGGGAGCGACCTGTGCACCACGTGTACAACGGCATAACGGCCACAAAGCTTCACGGAGTCGTCTGGCAGAAGAGCATGCACAGCAACTCCCAAGGATCTTGTGTGGAGTTCGCCAAGCTGCCGGGCGGGGAGGTGGCGGTGCGTAACTCGCGCTTCCCCGACGGTCCCGCGCTCGTTTACACGATCGCGGAAATCGAGGCCCTGTTGCTGGGGGTCAAGGACGGGGAATTCGATCATCTGACGGCGGACGCCTGAGGCGGACGGCCGGGCCGGGCGTCGAGTACGTGCAGGAACGATCCTGCGCGTACCACGCCCGGCAGCCGGGCTCCTCGGGCGTGTCTGTACGTCCTGACGTCAACGTCGTGATTCGGCCACCGCGTCCCACGGGATGATCCCGGCACGGTGGTCCGGTTGGTCCGGTCCCGGTTGGTCTGGACCTACATGGTTCGATGGTCCGGTCTGTACGGGCCGCGGGCCGGCCCGTACACGACCGCGGCGCGTCAGTCCCGCCGCAACTGGAACAGCGCCCAGACCACCTTGCCGTGCAGCGAGCCCGCCAGCGGATGCCATCCCCAGGTGTCGCTGAACGACTCCACCAGGAACAGCCCGCGCCCGGACTCCGCCGCGCCGTCCTCCTCCGTCTTGCGCGTCGTGGGCCCCGCGTGGCTGGGATCACGTACCGCGCACACGAGCCGCGACGTCCACCGCATCAGATGCAGCCGTACGGGCGGATCGTGCGGCTCCCGCGGGGTGTCGGCGGGCAGCGCGTGACGCAGCGCGTTGGTGACGAGTTCGGAGACGACCACCGCGACATCGTCGAAACGGTCGTCAAGCTCCCACTTGTTCAGGGTGGCGCGGGTGAACTGCCGTGCGCCGCGCACCGCTTCGTAGCGGGCGGGCAGGGCGCACGACGCCGAACCGGCGGCCCCCGCGGGATCGATCGGGGGAAGTCCCTGCCTTAAGGGCTCGAGCATGGTCGATCCATTCATCCCCATGCGAGGCACTCCCGGGATTCGCGGCCGTAGCGATACTGCGGTGGTCCAGCGTCACATCACGTCAATCACGAACGAGCGCGCAGGTGCGCGAGGACCATGGTTCCGAATGCGTAGGGCAGATGCAAGGGCAGATGCACGTGCACGCGCCGGACTTGACCGATCCCGTACCGTTTCTGGCATGTTTCTCCCCGTGACCAGTTTTGCTCGCTACGCAAAGCCTTCTTATTTCCGTAATCGAATGAGTACGGGCTGAAGCGTTTTGATGGCAGAATCCGGCACTTGGAGTTCGGGGGTGCTCCGGTGAAGAACCACATGCGATGGGGAGGGTTGGAGACGTGACCGCAGCCGAATCGGGCGGTTCCGTGGTGCGGCGCATCCTGCTTGGCTCACAGCTGAGGCGGCTGCGCGAGACGCGCGGCATCACACGTGAAGCCGCCGGCTACTCGATCCGCGCTTCCGAGTCCAAGATCAGCCGTATGGAGTTGGGACGGGTGAGCTTCAAGGCCAGAGACATCGAGGACCTGCTGACTCTCTACGGAGTCGCCGACGAGGGCGAGCGTGCCGCACTTCTCGGCCTCGCCCGAGAGGCGAATGTCGCGGGGTGGTGGCACAGCTTCGGTGATGTGCTGCCCGGCTGGTTCCAGACCTATATCGGTCTTGAAGGCGCCGCCTCACTGATCCGTATCTATGAGGTGCAGTTCGTCCACGGTCTGCTCCAGACCGAGGCGTACGCGCACGCCGTGGTCACCCGCGGCCAGCCGGAGGCGCCACGCAGCGAGGTGGACCGCCGAGTCGCGCTCCGTCTGGAGCGGCAGAAGGTCCTCGTCTCCGAGCGGGCACCACGCTTCCACGCCATTCTCGACGAGGCCGCGCTGCGCCGCCCGTACGGCGAGCGCTCCGTGATGCAGGGCCAGTTGAAGCATCTGATCGAGATCTCGGAGCAGCCCAACATCACGCTCCAGGTGATGCCGTTCAGTTTCGGCGGGCACGCGGGCGAGAGCGGCGCGTTCACCATGCTGAGTTTCCCCGAGTCGGATCTCTCCGACGTCGTCTTCCTGGAGCAGCTCACCAGTGCGCTGTATCTGGACAAGCGCGAGGAGGTCGCCCAGTACGAACGGGTGATGGGCCGGCTACAGGCGGACAGCCCGGGACCGGAGGAGAGCCGAGATGTCCTCCGCGGACTGCTCCAACTGATCTGAGACATCAGTACGATGACCTCACATCAGGAGTTTGCACCTGCAGTAAGGGATCGCATGTCCTACTTCACCGATCTGGCCCACCAGTACATCGACGGCGAGTGGCGGACCGGCAGCGGCTCGTGGGACATCATCGACTTCAATCCGTACAACGGGGAGAAGCTCGCGGCCATCACGATCGCGACGGTGGCCGAGGTCGACGAGGCGTACCGCGCGGCCGAGCGCGCGCAGCGCGACTGGGCCGAGACGAATCCGTACACGCGCAGGCTGGTCTTCGAGCGGGTGCTCAGACTGGTCGAGGAGCGCAAGGACGACATCATCGAGGCGATCATCGATGAGCTCGGCGGGACACGCGTCAAGGCGGAGTACGAGGTGCGCACCGCCCAGGAGTTCCTCCGCGAGGCCGTCCAGCTCGCGCTGCGCCCGGAGGGCCGGATCCTGCCGTCGCCGGTCGACGGCCGGGAGAACCGTGTCTACCGGCTGCCGGTGGGCGTCATCGGAGTGATCAGTCCCTTCAACTATCCGTTCCTGGTGACGATCAAGTCCGTGGCGCCGGCCCTGGCGCTCGGCAACGCCGTGGTGATCAAGCCCAACCAGAACGCGCCCGTCGTCGGCGGCGGACTCATAGCCAAGCTCTTCGAGGACGCGGAGCTGCCGGCCGGACTGCTCAATGTCCTGGTGACGGATATCGCGGAGGTCGGCGACGCGCTGATCGAGCATCCCGTGCCGAAGGTGATCTCCTTCGCGGGCTCCGACCGGGTCGGCCGCCATGTCGGCGCCGTCGCGGGCGGCAACTTCAAGCGGGCCATTCTCGAACTGAGCGGCAACAGCGCGCTGGTCGTCCTCGACGATCTGGACGAGGCGGGCCTCGACTACGCGGTGGACGCGGCGGTTGCCAGCCGGTTCATCTACCAGGGACAGGTCGGTATGGCCGCCAACCGGATCCTGGTGGACCGGAGCGTCGAGCGGGAGTTCACCGAGAAGTTCGTGGCGAAGGTGACCGCGCTCAGGACCGGCGATCCGCGCGATCCCGAGACCCAGATCGGCCCGGTCATCAACACGTTCCAGGCGGACGCCCTGACGGCGCTGGTGGAGCAGGCGCTCGCGGAGGGCGCCACGGCGCTCGTACGGGGCCGTACGCGCGGCAATCTCGTGGAGCCGACGGTCCTGGCGGGGCTCGCGGAGGACTCGCCGCTGATGCGGCAGGAGATCTACGGTCCCGTGGTGCTGCTGATTCCGTTCGACGGCGAGGAAGAGGCGGTACGGCTCGCCAACAACACGCCGTACGGGCTGAGCGGAGCCGTGCACACCTCGAACGTGGAGCGCGGTGTCGCGTTCGCCAAGCGGATCGTCACCGGCATGATCCATGTCAATGACTCGACCGTGCAGGACGAGCCGCTGGTGGCGTTCGGCGGCGAGAAGTTCTCGGGACTCGGCCGGCTGAACGGTGACTCGACGGTCGAGGCGTTCACGACGCAGAAGTGGATCTCGGTGCAGCACGGCCGTACGACGTTCCCGCTCTGACGGCGGGAGCGGGGCCGGCGGCCGTACGGGCCCCGGCCGGCCTCCGGGCGGCTGGTCATAATCTGGACGGATGTCAGCGATCCGTTTGCTCGTACTCTTCGCGGTCCGTCAGCACGGGCGGGCCCACGGCTATCAAGTGCGCAACGACCTGGAGTACTGGGGCGCCCACGAGTGGTCCAACGCCAAGCCCGGCTCGATCTATCACGCGCTGAAGCAGATGGCGAAGCAGGGCCTGCTGCTGGCGCACGAGGTCGCGCCGAGCACGGCGGGCGGGCCGCCCCGTACCGAGTACGAGATCACGGACGCGGGCCGGGCGGAGTACTTCAGACTGCTGCGTGAGTCGCTGACCTCGTACGACCAGCGGATGGACGTGCTGTCGGCGGGACTCGGCTCGATGGTCGACCTGCCGCGCGCGGAGGTCCTGGAACTGCTCAAGGAGCGGGTGGCAGGCATCGAGGCCTGGCGGGCCGCGGTGACCGAGAACTATGTGCCCGAGGAAGGCCCGGAACAGCTCGGGCACATCGGCGAGATCATGAATCTGTGGGTGCACTCGGCGGACACGGGCGCGGAGTGGACGCGAGGCCTGATCAGGCGTGTCGAGGGCGGTGCGTACACCTTCGCGGGCGAGGGCGAGCCTTTTGTGGGAGTGCTCGGCGAAGGCCAGGAGAACCCGTACGCGACGGGGATTCCCGATGACGGAGATCATTACTAGATCCTGTCCGGCCGGGCAGGGCCTGAGCCCCGCCCCCGGAGCGGAACCGGGGGCCGGGCGATCAGTGGTGGAAGGCCGTCGCGGCGGCCTTGTCCCGCTCCAAGGGATGCGCCTGGCGGCGCAGTTCGGGCAGCACCGCTTCCAGATCGGCCATGAGCAGCGCGGCCAGATCGGCGGAGAAGCCGTTGCGGCACACGATCCGCAGGACACAGAGATCGTCGCGGTTGGCCGGGAAGGTGTACGCGGGCACGAGCCAGCCGTGCTGGCGCAGCCGGGCCGAGACGTCGAAGACATCGAAGTTCTCGATACCGGGAGCGGTGGTGAAGGCGAACACGGGCAGTTCGTCGCCTCGGGAGAGCAGCCGGAAGACGCCCAGTCCCTCGATCTGTCCTGCCAGCTTCATGGCGATGTCCCGGGCCGTCTGCTGGACGGCGCGGTAGCCGTCGCGGCCCAGCCTGAGAAAGGTGTAGTACTGCCCGACCACCTGGGCGCCCGGCCGGGAGAAGTTCAGCGCGAAGGTCGGCATGTTGCCGCCGAGATAGTTCACGCGGAAGACCAGCTCCTCGGGGAGATCGGCGGGCGAGCGCCACAGCGCCCAGCCGACGCCCGGGTAGACCAGCCCGTACTTGTGCCCGGAGGTGTTGATGGAGGCGACGCGCGGCAGCCGGAAGTCCCAGACCAGGTCCTCGTCGAGGAAGGGCGCGACCATCCCGCCGGACGCTCCGTCGACATGGACCGGAATGTCAAGGCCGGTACGTTGCTGAAGGGCGTCCAGCGCCGCGCACACCTCGGCGACCGGTTCGTACGAGCCGTCGAAGGTGGAGCCCAGCACGGCCACGACGCCGATGGTGTTCTCGTCGCAGAGATCGACGGCGGCCTGCGGATCGAGATGGAAGCGGTCGCCCTCCATGGGTACCGTCCGCGGCTCGATCTCCCAGAAGTCGCAGAACTTGTCCCAGCAGACCTGGACATTGATGCCCATGACGAGATTGGGCCGGGCGCTCGCCGGATAGCGGTCCGCGTTGCGCTTGGTCCAGCGGCGCTTGAGGGCCATTCCGGCGAGCATGCAGGCCTCGCTGGACCCGGTCGTCGAGCAGCCGACGGCCGCCGCCGGGTCCGGCGCGTTCCAGAGGTCGGCGAGCATCTCCACACACCGCCGCTCCAGCTCGGCCGTCCGCGGGTACTCGTCCTTGTCGATCATGTTCTTGTCCCAGCACTCCGACAGCAGCGCGGCGGCCTGCGGCTCCATCCAGGTGGTGACGAAGGTGGCGAGATTGAGCCGGGAGTTGCCGTCGAGCATCAGCTCGTCATGGACGAGCTGATACGCGACGGTGGGCGGGATCGGTCCGTCGGGCAGCCGGTGGGTGGGTGGGGCCGCGGCCATTCCGCTGATCGGATCGGCCTCACCGTAGAAGGGATTGAGCGAGAGCCTCCGCAGTTCGGCTCGCTCGGCCTCGGGGACGCCGGCTTTCGCGTCCGCGCCTCGGTGGAGTGGCATCGGCGGTTCTCCTCGGGGCATCGGCGCGGTGGGTATCGGCGCGGCGGTGGGGGTATGAGTGCGATCGGTTTCCTTATTTATGCCCGAAATGCGGCCTTGGCGCATCCGTGGGGCATGCCGAGGGGCCCGGGTGGAACCTGGAGGTGTGGGCAGGCGTTGATAGCTTGTGCGCGGCCGACCACGCCGAATTGACGATCGACCGACTATCGACACAGGAGTCCGGAACCCGTGAACACCATTGCGCTCGGACCAAGTTGGCTGGACCCGGACTATCTGATCGGGACCTTCGGGCTCATCGGTGTTCTGACCATCGTCTTCGCCGAGTCCGGCCTTCTCATCGGTTTCTTCCTGCCGGGCGACTCGCTCCTTTTCACCACCGGCCTGCTGGTGACGGCCGGCACGCTCGACTATCCGCTGTGGCTCGTCTGTGTCCTGGTGGTGCTCGCCGCGATCATCGGTGACCAGGTCGGCTATCTCTTCGGCCGGAAGGTCGGCCCGGCGCTCTTCAAGCGCCCGGACTCCCGGCTCTTCAAGCAGGAGAACGTCGAGAAGGCGCACGACTTCTTCGAGAAGTACGGTCCCAAGTCGCTGGTCCTGGCCCGCTTCGTGCCCGTCGTGCGTACGTTCACTCCGATCATCGCCGGTGTGAGCCGGATGAACTACCGCTCGTTCATCACCTACAACATCATCGGCGGCACGCTCTGGGGCGCGGGTGTCACACTGCTCGGGGCCGCGCTCGGCAAGATCGAGTTCGTCAACAAGCACATCGAGATGATCCTGATCGCCATCGTGCTGATCTCGGTGCTGCCGATCGTGATCGAGTTCCTGCGGGCCCGCTCCAAGTCCAAGAAGGCCGCCGCCCTGACGGCCGACCACCAGGACGTCGGCGCGTCCGCCCCGGACACTCCCGGCGCCCCGGGCGGCAGCCGTGGCCG
>NZ_FMDK01000617.1 GCF_900091995.1 Streptomyces sp. MnatMP-M17 | reverse complement strand
GTGCGCTCGACGCGGCGGCGCCGCGCGTGGTGCTGATCGAAGGGCCGCCCGAGGGCGACGCGCTGCTGGCGCTCGCCGGGGACGAGGCGATGCGACCGCCGGTCGCGCTGCTCGCGCACGCGGTGGACGATCCCGGGCGGGCCGCGTTCTGGCCGCTGGCCGAGTTCTCGCCCGAGTGGGTCGCGATCCGCTGGGCGCTGGCCCATGACGTACCGGTGCGGTTCATCGATCTGCCCGCGGCGCACTCACTGGCACAGACCACGGAGGACGGATCGGAGGACGGATCCGACGGGAACGAGCCCGGCACCGACGGACAACCCGACGCCGACGGACTGCGGATCGATCCGCTCGCCGTTCTCGCCGAGGCCGCCGGATACGACGATCCGGAGCGCTGGTGGGAGGACGTCGTCGAGCACCAGGGACCTGGCCGCTCCGCCGATCCCTTCGCGCCGTTCGAGGCGGTCGCCGAGGCCATGGGCGCGCTGCGCGAGGAGTACGGCGCGGGCGGGCATCGGCGTGACCTCGTCCGCGAGGCCCATATGCGTATCCAACTGCGCGCGGCCCGCAAGGAATTCGGTGACGGAGGCGTCGCCGTGGTCTGCGGTGCCTGGCATGTGCCCGCGCTGGCGGAGAAGACCACCGTCGCAGCCGACCGTGCGCTGCTGAAGGGCCTGCCCAAGCTGAGGACCGAGCTGACCTGGGTGCCCTGGACCCATCGCAGGCTCGCCCGGCACAGCGGCTACGGCGCGGGTATCGACTCTCCCGGCTGGTACGGACATCTCTTCGCCGTGCCCGACCGTCCCGTGGAGCGCTGGCTCACCAAGGTCGCGGGTCTGCTGCGGGAGGAGGACCGGATCGTCTCCTCCGCGCATGTCATCGAGGCGGTACGGCTCGCCGGGACCCTGGCCGTGATGCGAGGTCGCCCGCTGGCCGGTCTCACCGAGACCATCGACGCCGTACGGGCTGTGATGTGCGAGGGATCGGACATCCCGCTCGGGCTCATCCAGGACCGGCTCGTCGTCGGAGATGTGCTCGGCGAGGTCCCGGACACGGCGCCCGCCGTGCCGTTGCAGCGCGATCTCACCCGGCTCCAGCGCTCGCTGCGGCTCAAGCCGGAGGCGCTGGAGCGTGAGCTGGAGCTCGATCTGCGCAAGGAGACGGACACGGCGCGCAGCAGGCTTCTGCACCGGCTGCGGCTGCTGGGCATCGGCTGGGGCGAGCCGGCCGCGGGACGAGGGAGCACCGGCACATTCCGGGAGAGCTGGCGGCTGCGCTGGGAGCCCGAGCTGTACGTACGGGTCGCGGAGGCGGGCGTATGGGGCACCACCGTGCTCTCCGCCGCCACCGTCAGGGCCGAGTCCCAGGCGGCGTCCGCGACATCGCTCGCCGAGGTCACGGCACTGGCCGAGCGCTGTCTGCTGGCCGAGCTGCCCGACGCCCTGCCCGTGGTGATGCGCGCCCTGGCGGACCGCGCCGCGCTGGACGCCGATGTCGGGCAGCTCGCCAAGGCGCTGCCCGCGCTCGCCCGTTCGCTGCGGTACGGGGACGTACGGTCCACGGACACGGCCGCGCTCGGAGATGTGGCGGCCGGGCTCGCCGAGCGGATCTGCGTGGGTCTGCCGCCCGCCTGCGCCGGGCTCGACGCGGACGGCGCCGCCGAGATGCGAGGGCACCTCGACAGCGTCCACACGGCGGTCGGTCTCCTTCCGGACGGCCGGGATCTTGGTGGGCGCTGGGCAGCCGTCCTGCGCAAGCTCGCGGAGCGGGACACCGTGGCGGGAGTGATCAGAGGGCGGGCGGCCCGGCTGCTGCTGGACGACGGGCGGCTCGCCGAGGACGACGCCGCCCGGTTCATGGGGCTCGCCCTGTCGCCCGGCACTCCACCGGCCGACGCCGCCGCCTGGATCGAGGGCTTCGTCGGCGGTGCGTCGGGCGGTGGCATGCTCCTGATCCACGACGAACGGCTGCTCGGGCTGGTCGACGGCTGGCTGACCGGAGTGCCCGCCGACTCCTTCACCGATGTGCTCCCGCTGCTGCGCCGCACCTTCTCGGCGTACGAGCCGGGAGTACGCCGCACGCTGGGCGAGCTGGTCCGGCGCGGGCCCGCCGGCGGAGGGCCGGTGGAGTCCGGGCCCGGGGCCGTCGCGCCCGGCTTCGGCCCAGGACTCGACGAGGCGCGGGCCGATGCCGTACTGCCGGTGCTCCGCCTGCTGCTGGGGCCCGCCCAGGCCACCGGCCTCGACCTCACCGACGACCATGACCACGACCTCTCGGAGGCGACGGGATGACCGGGAACGCGACGATCGGGGACACGACGGCCGGAAACGCGACGGCCGGAAACGCGACGCCCAAGGACGGCGCGGTGGACGAGCGGCTGCGCCGCTGGCGCCTGGTGCTCGGCGGCGAGAGCGCCGACGGGACGGGCCGCGCGCTCTCCGGCAAGGACGCGGCGATGGACGGCGCGCTCTCGGCCCTCTACGGCGCGGGCAAGGACCGCGGCAGCGGCGCCAGCCGCTCCGCCGGGCTCGGCGCCTCCGCGCCGTCCGTCGCGCGCTGGCTCGGCGACATCCGTACGTACTTCCCGAGCTCCGTCGTCCAGGTCATGCAGCGGGACGCGATCGACCGGCTCGGTCTCTCCGCGCTGCTGCTCGAACCGGAGATGCTGGAGGCGGTCGAGGCGGACGTCCATCTCGTCGGCACCCTGCTCTCGCTCAACAAGGCCATGCCCGAGACGACCAAGGAGACCGCCCGCGCCGTGGTGCGCAAGGTGGTCCAGGACATCGAGAAGCGGCTGGCCACGCGTACCAGAGCCACTCTGACCGGAGCGCTCGACCGGTCCGCGCGGATCAGCCGGCCGCGCCACCGGGACATCGACTGGGACCGTACGATCCGGGCCAATCTCAAGAACTACCTCCCCGAACACGGCACGGTCGTCCCGGAGCGGCTGATCGGCTACGGCAGGGCCGCGCAGTCCGTGAAGAAGGAAGTCGTCCTCTGCATCGACCAGTCCGGTTCGATGGCCGCGTCCGTCGTCTACGCCTCGGTCTTCGGCGCGGTCCTCGCCTCGATGCGTTCGATCGCCACCCGGCTCGTCGTCTTCGACACGGCCGTCGTGGATCTCACGGACCAGCTCGACGATCCCGTCGATGTCCTCTTCGGCACCCAGCTCGGCGGCGGTACGGACATCAACCGCGCGCTCGCCTACTGCCAGTCGCGGATCACCCGGCCCGCCGACACCGTGGTCGTCCTGATCAGCGATCTCTACGAGGGCGGCATACGCGACGAGATGCTCAAGCGCGTCGCGGCCATGAAGGCCTCGGGCGTGCAGTTCGTGGCGCTGCTCGCGCTGTCCGACGAGGGAGCCCCGGCGTACGATCGGGAGCATGCCGCGGCCCTCGCGGCCCTGGACGCACCGGCGTTCGCCTGTACGCCGGACCTCTTTCCGGAGGTGATGGCGGCGGCGATCGAGAAGCGCCCGATACCCGTACCGGACAGCGATCTGCCGGGTTCGGGACTCATGTGACAGGTATCACCGCTCAGGTGTGATCTGTGATTTAGGGACCCAAGGCCCTCGGGGATAACCTGCGAGGCGGACATGCCGCGTACCGGACAGCGAGTACGCCTCCCTCAGTGACAGCGCAGTCACGTTGCCCTTCGCGGCACGCCCACGCAGACAACGAACCCGCGATCACCAGGCTGCGGTTTAAAAGACAAAGGGACGGACACGCGTGGACCTGTTCGAGTACCAGGCGAGGGACCTCTTCGCCAAGCACGGTGTACCGGTGCTGGCCGGTGAAGTCATCACTACGCCTGACGCGGCTCGCGAGGTGACCGAGCGTCTCGGCGGCAAGGCCGTTGTCAAGGCGCAGGTCAAGGTCGGTGGCCGCGGCAAGGCGGGCGGCGTGAAGCTGGCCTCCGACCCGGCGGACGCCGTCGAGAAGGCCGGCCAGATTCTGGGCATGGACATCAAGGGCCACACGGTCCACCAGGTGATGCTGGCCGAGACGGCCGACATCGCGGAGGAGTACTACGTCTCCTTCCTGCTGGACCGCACCAACCGCACCTTCCTCGCCATGGCCTCCGTCGAGGGCGGCGTGGAGATCGAGGTCGTCGCGGAGGAGAACCCCGACGCGCTCGCCAAGGTCCCGGTCGACGCCAACGAGGGCTGTACGCCCGAGAAGGCCGCCGAGATCGTCGCCGCCGCGAAGTTCCCGGCCGAGATCGCCGACCAGGTCGCCGATGTGCTCCAGAAGCTGTGGACCGTCTTCATCGAAGAGGACGCGCTCCTTGTCGAGGTCAACCCGCTGATCAAGTCCGGCGACAACAAGATCATCGCTCTGGACGGCAAGGTCTCGCTCGACGAGAACGCCGACTTCCGCCAGCCCGAGCACGCGGCCCTTGAGGACAAGGCCGCCGCCAATCCGCTGGAAGCCGCCGCCAAGGCCAAGAACCTCAACTACGTCAAGCTCGACGGCGAGGTCGGCATCATCGGCAACGGCGCCGGTCTGGTCATGTCGACCCTGGACGTCGTCGCGTACGCCGGTGAGGCGCACAGCGGTGTGAAGCCCGCCAACTTCCTCGACATCGGCGGCGGCGCCTCCGCCGAGGTCATGGCGAACGGGCTGGAGATCATCCTCGGCGACCCGGACGTCAAGTCCGTGTTCGTCAATGTCTTCGGTGGCATCACGGCGTGCGACGAGGTCGCCAACGGCATCGTCCAGGCCCTGGAGCTGCTCAGGTCCAAGGGCGAGGACGTCACGAAGCCGCTGGTCGTGCGGCTCGACGGCAACAACGCGGAGCTGGGTCGCAAGATCCTGTCCGACGCCAACCACCCGCTCGTGCAGCGCGTGGACACCATGGACGGCGCGGCCGACAAGGCCGCCGAGCTCGCCGCGGCACGCTGACCTACGCGCGTCTCCGACCCGACATAAGGACCAGGAACTCCAACACCATGGCTATCTTCCTCACCAAGGAAAGCAAGGTCATCGTCCAGGGGATGACCGGCGCCACCGGCATGAAGCACACCAGGCTCATGCTCGCCGACGGCACCAACATCGTCGGCGGTGTGAACCCGCGTAAGGCCGGTACGTCCGTCGACTTCGACGGCACGTCCGTACCCGTCTTCGGCTCCGTGGCCGAGGCCATCGAGAAGACCGGCGCCGATGTGTCCGTCGTCTTCGTGCCGCCGGCCTTCGCCAAGGCCGCCGTCGTCGAGGCGATCGACGCCGAGATCGGTCTGGCCGTCGTGATCACCGAGGGCATCGCGGTCCATGACTCCGCCGCCTTCTGGGCGTACGCGGGCAGCAAGGGCAACAAGACCCGCATCATCGGTCCGAACTGTCCCGGTCTGATCACTCCCGGTCAGTCCAACGCCGGCATCATCCCGGGCGACATCACCAAGCCCGGCCGTATCGGTCTGGTGTCCAAGTCGGGCACGCTGACCTACCAGATGATGTACGAGCTGCGGGACATCGGCTTCTCGTCGGCCGTCGGCATCGGTGGCGACCCGGTGATCGGTACGACCCACATCGACGCGCTCGCCGCGTTCGAGGCCGACCCCGACACCGATCTGATCGTGATGATCGGTGAGATCGGCGGCGACGCCGAGGAGCGTGCGGCCGACTTCATCGCCAAGAACGTCACCAAGCCGGTCGTCGGCTATGTCGCGGGCTTCACCGCGCCCGAGGGCAAGACCATGGGCCACGCCGGTGCCATCGTCTCCGGCTCCTCCGGCACGGCGCAGGCGAAGAAGGAGGCCCTGGAGGCCGCGGGCGTGCGCGTCGGCAAGACGCCGACCGAGACGGCCGGGCTGGCCCGCGCCATTCTGGCCGGCTGACCCTTCCTGTCGGCCTGTCGGCCTGTCGGCCTGCCTGCACTACGCGCGTGGGCCCGCACCCCTGTCCTGGGGTGCGGGCCCACGCGCGTAGTG
>NZ_FMDK01000552.1 GCF_900091995.1 Streptomyces sp. MnatMP-M17 | reverse complement strand
CACAAGGAACAGACCATCACCGGCGATCCCACCTACGCCACCGGCCCGCAGAGCGGCGGCACACGTCCCTGGGTCGAATGGAAGAACTGCACCCAGACCACACCCATCACCGCCTGATGCCCTGACGACGGACGTCGCCAGTCCGCCGAGGGCCGTCGGCCGTGCCTGTGCCCACGGGGGGACAGGCACGGCCGATTGTGGTGAACCGGTCAGGGCAGGACCGCGATACCGTCCAGTTCGACCAGCGCCTCCTCGTCCCAGAGCCGTACGACTCCGATCACCGCCATCGCGGGATAGTCACGGCCCGCCGACCGGCGCCAGATCGCGCCCAGTTCGGCCGCGTGGGCGCGGTAGTCCGCGACATCGGTGGTGTAGACGGTCACCCGGGCCAGCTCGTCCGGCGCGCCGCCCGCCGCCGCGAGTGCGGCCAGCAGATTGCCGAGCGCCCTCTCGAACTGGGCGGGAAGAGTCCGTCCTACGACCTTTCCCTCGCCGTCGAGTGCGGTCTGTCCGGCCAGCAGGACCAACCGTCCGCCGGTGGCGGCGACGGCGTGCGAGAAGCCGGTGGCCGGCGAGAGCCCGGCGGGATTGAGGCGCTCCAGACTCATACGGCTCGCTCCCCGACCGGCGCGGGCTCCGTACGCTCGGACCTCGTACACTCCGGATCCGCGCGCTGTTCCTTGTACAGCTCCTTGGCGATGATGGTGCGCTGGACCTCGCTTGCGCCCTCGTAGATCCGTGGCGCCCGCACCTCGCGGTAGAGATGCTCCAGCGGATGGCCGCGCTGGAGTGCGCCGGCGCCATGGAGCTGGACGGCGGTGTCGACCACGAACTGCGCGGTCTCGGTGGCGAACAGCTTCGCCATGGCCGAGCCGCGCGGCACATCGGGCGCGCCCGTGTCATACGCCTCGGCCGCCGCGTAGACGAGCAGCCGCGCCGCCTCCGTACGTGTCGCCATCTCCGCGACCTGGTGCGCGACCGCTTGCAGATCCTTCAGCGGGCCGCCGAACGCGGTGCGCCGCGCGGTGTGTTCGAGCGTGGCGTCCAGGGCGGCGCGCGCCATGCCCACGGCGAAGGCGCCGACGCTGGGACGGAAGAGGTTCAAGGTGTCCATGGCGACGCGGAAGCCATGGCCCTCCTCGCCCAGGACATCCTCACGTGTCACGGGTACGGCGTCGAAGACAAGAGCGCCGATGGCGTGCGGTGCGAGCATCTCGATCGCACTGCCCGTCAGTCCCGGACGGTCGGCGGGTACGAGGAAGGCCGTGATCCCTCGTCCCCGGGCGCCTTCGCTCCCGTCCGTGCGCGCGAAGACGGTGTAGAAGTCGGCCTCGGGAGCGTTGGAGATCCAGCGCTTCTCACCGGTCAGCAGCCAGCCGTCACCGTCCGGCTCGGCCCGTAGCGCGAGCGCCGCCGCGTCCGATCCCGCGCCGGGCTCGCTCAGCGCGAACGCGGCCACGGCGCGGCCCGCGCTCACCTCGGGCAGCCAGCGCGCCCGTTGACGTTCGGTCCCGGCCTGGGCTACGGGACAGGCACCGAGGCCCTGGAGCGCGAGCGCGGTCTCGGCCTCCGTACAGCCCTGGGCAAGGGACTCACGGAGCAGACAGAGCTCCAGCGCACCGGCGCCGCGACCGCGTTCAGCACCGCCACCGCCACCGCGCTCCGACACGCTCGCGCCGCCGCGCCCGGCCCGTCGTCCCTCCGCGCCCGTGAACAGCCGTGCCAGCAGCCCCAGTTCACCGAGCGCCGCGATCAACGGCCGGTTCACCCGGCCCGGTTCGCCCTTCTCGGCGAGCGGTCGCAGCCGTTCCACGGCGAGGGTGCGCAACTCGGCGCACCAGTCGGTCTGTTCCGGATCGAGTGAGAATACGGGCATCCGAGCCCCCACTTCCCGCGCGTCTATCGCGGACCGTTGACTGTCGTCATCCTCACGATACGCTCGATGGGCGACCCCACGACTACAAGGGGGCGAACCATGGAGCTGACGCCGTCGGCGCACAGAGACACCTTTCCGCGCGACCAGTTACCGCCGTCGGAGCAGTGGCCGCGGCTTCTTCCCCTCCCTCTCGCCCTTCCCGTCCCTCCCGAACCGCGGCTCGCGGGCCCGCTCAACTGCGCGGCCGAGCTGCTGGACCGTACGGCCGAGCGGTTCGGCCCGGACCGGCCGGTCTTCCGTACGGGCTCCGGTGAGGTCTGGTCGTACGGCGAGCTGCGTGAGCGCGTCGACCGGATCGCGCACGCGCTCACCTCCGATCTCGGCGTGGTGCCCGGCAATCGGGTGCTGCTGCGCGGTCCGACCACTCCCTGGCTCGCGGCCTGCTGGCTGGCGGTGCTCAAGGCGGGCGCGGTGGCCGTGACCGTACTGGCCCAGCAGCGGCCACCGGAGCTGGCCGCCATGTGCGAGATAGCCCGGGTCAGCCATGCGCTGTGCGATGTCCGGTCGATGGACGATCTGGTGGACGCGCGGGTGCCCGGGCTGCGGATCACCGCGTACGGCGGCGACGGAGCCGACGATCTGCTGCGGCTGGCCGAGGCCAGGACCGGACCGTACACGGCGGTGGAGACCGCACCGGACGATGTGGCGCTGATCGCCTTCACCTCGGGAACGACGGGCCGGCCCAAGGGCTGTATGCACTTCCACCGGGATGTACTGGCCGTCGCCGACACCTTCTCGCGCCAGGTGCTGCGGCCGGAGCCCGACGATCTCTTCGCGGGCAGTCCGCCGCTCGGCTTCACCTTCGGGCTCGGCGGACTGGTGATCTTCCCGATGCGGGCCGGCGCGTCCGCGCTGCTGCTCGAACAGGCCCGTCCCAAGGAGCTGTTGGCGGCGATAGCGGAACACCGCGTGTCGGTGCTGTTCACCGCGCCGACCGCCTACCGGGTGATGCTCGACGAGCTGGACACACGTCCGTACGACATCTCCTCGCTCCGGCGCTGTGTCTCGGCGGGCGAGAATCTGCCCGCCGCCACCTGGCACTCCTGGCACGAGCGAACCGGACTGCGGCTCATCAACGGCATCGGCGCGACCGAGCTGCTGCATATCTTCATCTCGGCGGCGGACGAGGCGATCCGGCCGGGCACCACCGGCGTACCGGTGCCCGGCTGGCAGGCGTGTGTCGTGGACCGCTCGGGCGCGCCGGTGCCCGACGGCGAGCCGGGGCTGCTGGCCGTACGAGGTCCGGTGGGCTGCCGCTATCTGGCGGATCCACGCCAGCGTGAGTATGTGCGCGACGGCTGGAATCTGACCGGTGACACCTATGTACGCGAGCCCGACGGCTACTTCCGGTATGTGGCCCGCGCGGACGACATGATCATCTCGGCCGGCTACAACATTCCCGGCCCCGAGGTCGAGGACGTACTGCTGGCACATCCCGATGTGCGGGAGGCGGCGGTGGTCGGCCGCCCGGACGAGATACGCGGCCAGATCGTCGCCGCGTATGTCGTCCTGCGGGACGGCATCGAGCGCGGCGAGGAGACCGCGCGGGGCCTGCGGGAGTTCGTCGGAGCGCGGCTGGTGCCGTACAAACGCCCGCGCGCGATCGTCTTCCTGGACGCCCTTCCCCGTACGCCCACCGGCAAGCTCCAACGCTTCCTGCTGCGCGGCGAGACCGTGGGCGAGGCCGTGCCCGAGGACCCTGTACGCCAGGGCCCGCAGTGATCAGCCAGGGCCTACAGTGATCACGTGGCCGAGCAGCACACTCCTCGCTCCCTGATCGTCACGCTGTACGGCGCGTACGGCCGCACACCGGACGGCGCGCCGCTTCCCGTGGCCGGGCTGATCCGGCTGCTGGGAGCCGTCGGTGTCGACGCGCCCTCGGTGCGCTCGGCGGTCTCCCGGCTCAAACGCCGTGGTCTGCTGCTCCCGGAGCGTACGGCGGAGGGTGCGGCCGGCTACCAACTGTCGGACGAGGCACGGCAGTTGCTCGACGACGGCGACCGCAGGATCTACGACCGTCCCGCGCCACGGCTCTCCGACGGCTGGCTGCTCGCCGTCTTCTCCGTACCGGAGGCCGAGCGCCACAAGCGCCATCTGCTCCGCTCCCGGCTGGGCAGGCTGGGCTTCGGTACGGCGGCTCCCGGTGTCTGGATCGCGCCGGGACGGCTGTACGAGGAGACCCGCCGCACGCTGCGACGGCTCCGGCTCGACGCGTATGTGGATCTGTTCCGCGGCGAGCACCTCGGCTTCGAGCCGACGGAGGAGGCCGTGGCCCGCTGGTGGGATCTGGACGCGATCGCCGCCCGGCACGAGGAGTTCCTGACCGCGCACGAACCGGTACTGCGCGCCTGGGAGTCCCGGCGCGCCGGGCCGGCGCGGGAAGACAGGACTGCGCCGGACACGGAGTCGGCGCGGGCGACAGAGTCCGCGCGGGACGCCTATCGCGACTATCTGCTCGCGCTGGACTCCTGGCGCCATCTCCCGTACACGGATCCTGGCCTGCCCGCCGAGCTGCTCCCGAAGGACTGGCCGGGCGAGCGCTCCGCCGAGGTCTTCGCCCGGCTGCACGCCCGGCTGCGCGACCCTGGGCTGGAGTTCGTACGAGGACCGCTCAGCGCAGAGTGAGACGCGGCCTGGGCGCGTCGGTACGGCCCGCCGGCGGCGGGCGGCTGCCCGCGCGGTACGGAGGCGGCCAGGGCGCGGCCGGTCCCTCGTAGCCCTGAGCGGCGGCGGCGTGCAGCGTCCACTGCGGATCGTGGAGATGCGGCCTGGCGGG
>NZ_FMDK01001041.1 GCF_900091995.1 Streptomyces sp. MnatMP-M17 | reverse complement strand
CCGGGCGGCCGTCGGCGCCGGGGCCGGGGCCGACCGGACCGGCCAGGGCCCAGGCGGCGGTGAGCATATGGACCGCGGCCATCTCGGGCGCGATCATCTGCGAGAGCGGCGAGAGCGCGGTCTCCACGGCCTCCTGGGATGCCGCCAGCGCCTCGGCCCAGCGGCCTTCGGCGCAGTCCAGCCAGGCGAGGGCGCCCTTCACAAAGCCTTCGAAGATGGCCAGGGTGCCGGAGTGGAACACATCGAGGAGCAGCTCCAGTTCCTTCCGTGCCTCCGCCAGGCGTCCGGTACGGCCGAGCCACATCGCGAGAAAGAGCCGGGCGGCCGGCATCACCTCGTGCGCCACCTCCGGGCCCAGGGCGAGTACGTCACGGAGGATGCGTTCGCCCTCCTCGCCCTGGCCCATCTCCAGCATGGTCTGCGCGAGCCGGGAGCGCAGCAGGGCGACCTGGCTCTGTGCGCCGAGGCCCTCGGCATGGCGGATGGCGGCCGTGTAGTCCTCGGCGGCGAGTGCGTACTCACCGCGCTTGTCCCTGGCCTCGCCCCGGGCCGAGAGCGCCTCCGCGGCGCCCCACGTGTCGCCGAGCCGGTCGTAGATCGCCAGGCTGCGGTCGGCGTCACGGCTCGCGTCGCCCGCCCAGGCGCTGCGGTTGGCGAGGACATTGGCCCGCAGATGGAGTGTGCCGGCCAGCTCCCACTCGTAACCGAACTCCTCGCAGGTCCGTATGGTCTCGTCAAGGACCATGCGCAACCGCTCCGGATCACCGGTGAGCATGACGGCGAAGACAGCCAGAGTTCCCGGGAAGCGGCAGGTCTGCGGCAGACCGGTGCCGTAGACGGCGGTGACGCGGCTCAGCCAGTCGAGGCGTTCGGGACTGGTCCAGTCCTCGGCCTCGTGGTCCATGCTGACCACTCCGATCAGCCGTACCTCGCGTCTGGCCTCCTGGAGGAGTTCGGCGGTCATGGGCGGTGGCGTGTCCGTACAGCGCTGCGGGATCGACGGTGCGGGCACGACAGGCGGCGCGAACGGATCGGGCCCGAGGTCCGCGGCGGCCCGCGACCACTGCCGGGCATCGGCCCGCAGATCGAGCATCTGCCAGAACCAGCCGAGGGAGAGGACGAGACAGAGCAACTCGTGCTCATCGCGCGCGGCGTGGGCGCGGCGGAGCGCGGTGCGCAGATTCTCGTACTCCAGCTGCAACAGGGCCATCCCGGCGCGCTGACCGTGACCGCGCAGCAGAGGATCGGTGACGCGGGCGAGTTCCCGGTAGTGAACGAGGTGCCGCCGCTCGGCCTCCGCCCGCTCCCGGGCCTGATCGAGCCGCTCGGCGGCATACTCGGCGACGGTCTCCAGCAGCCGGTAACGCATATCGCCGTCGGACGAGGGCGCGGCGACAACAAGGGACTTGTCGATGAGAGAGCCGAGAATCCCGGCGACATCACGGGAGGAGACGGTGGGAGCGGCGTGCGCCCGCGGGACGGCGTCCGCGCAGACGTGTTCCGCGGCTGCCAGTGCGCAGCCGCCGGTGAAGACGGACAGACGGCGGAGTACCGCGCGTTCCGGGGTGGTGAGGAGGTCCCAGGACCAGTCGACCACGGCGCGCAAGGTCTGCTGGCGTGGCAGTACGGTTCTG
>NZ_FMDK01000011.1 GCF_900091995.1 Streptomyces sp. MnatMP-M17 | reverse complement strand
CGCCGACCCGACCTGGCGGCTCGCGCCGCGCCGGCTGCGCTCGGCCGAGATGGGCGCCGCGCCCACGCTCACCGCGCGTGAGATCCAGGTGCTCGAAGGCATGAGCCACGGCCGGTCGAACGCGGAGATCGGCCGTGAGCTCTTCCTCTCCGAGGACACGGTCAAGACACACGCCAGGCGGCTCTTCAAGAAGCTCGGTGCCTCGGACCGCGCGCACGCGGTGGCGCTCGGTTTCCGCTGGGGCCTGGTCCGCTGAGACCGGGGCCCGGTCCGCCGCGCCGGGCCAGGTCGCCGAGGCGGCAGGCCCGCCGAGGCCGGCCGAAAGCCCGCACCACCCGTCCGACCCCAGGTCCTGTCCAGCCGGACAGGACCTGGGCGGGGCGGGGCAACGTACGCCCGTGCGCATCCGTTTCCCGCGCGATGCCGCATCCTTGAGGGTGTGGAGTTCCTCGGGGACGAGTCGGACGAGCGCGAGGGGAGGGCGCAGGGGATGAGTTCTGCCGCACCCGCTCATAACGCTTCGGTGCACAACTACGGACGCGGTGCCACCGATCAGCAGCCGCCAAGGCACCATGGTCCGATGCGCGATGACGAGACCACGGTGATCGGTGCGCTCGTTCACCGTGCCGTCGACGGCGACGCACAGGCCACTCACGATCTTCTGGCCCGTGTGCATCCGCTCGCGCTGCGCTACTGCCGTACGCGGCTGAGTCGGCTGCCCGGCGACGCGCGGCACTTCGTGGAGGACCTCGCGCAGGAGGTCTGTGTCGCGGTCCTGATGGCGCTGCCGAGGTACCGCGACACCGGCAGGCCCTTCGAGGCGTTCGTCTTCGCCATCGCCGGGCACAAGGTCGCCGATCTCCAGCGGGCCGCCATGCGCCATCCGGGATCCACGGCCGTACCGTCGGACGAGATGCCGGAGCGGCCCGACGACTCGCTCGGCCCGGAGGAGCGGGCGCTGCTCAGCAGCGACGCCGAGTGGGCCAAGAAACTGCTCGCCAATCTGCCGGAGAACCAGCGCGAACTGCTGGTGCTGCGGGTCGCCGTCGGGCTGACGGCGGAGGAGACCGGACAGATGCTGGGGATGTCCCCGGGCGCGGTCCGGGTCGCCCAGCACCGCGCGCTGAGCAGACTGCGGGCGCTGGCGGAGCAGTGACACCGGCTGCGGAGCACTGACAGCGGCTATGGAGCAGCGACATCAGCCGGTGGAGCAGTGACACCGGCTGCGATCCTGATCGTGGAACGGGCCGTGGTGTGTGACGTGATCGGCACCCGGGTGCGGAAGATCGGGTACACGGGTGTGGAATGTGAGGCGTGTGGAGCCCGTTAGCATGGACATCCGCACCGATCAAGGCCATTTGGGGAAGGTGTCATGACTGCAAACGTCGACGGAGTGCCCGAGAAATTCGCGACGCTCGGGCTGACATACGACGACGTGCTGCTGCTGCCGGGCGCGTCCGACATGACGCCCGACGCCATCGACACCTCCTCGTACATCTCCAAGAACGTACGGGTGAACATCCCGCTGCTCTCCGCGGCGATGGACAAGGTCACCGAGGCCCGGATGGCGATCGCCATGGCGCGGCAGGGCGGCGCGGGTGTGCTGCACCGCAATCTCTCCATCGCCGACCAGGCCAACCAGGTCGATCTGGTGAAGCGCTCCGAGTCCGGCATGGTCACCGATCCGATCACGGTCCATCCGGACGCGACGCTCGGCGAGGCCGACCAGCTCTGCGCCAAGTTCCGCATCAGCGGCGTTCCGGTCATCGACCGCGGCGGCAAGCTGCTGGGCATCGTGACCAACCGTGACATGGCCTTCGAGGCGGACCGTACGCGCCAGGTGCGCGAGGTCATGACGCCGATGCCGCTCGTCACCGGCAAGGTCGGTATCTCCGGCGTGGACGCCATGGAGCTGCTGCGTCGGCACAAGATCGAGAAGCTGCCGCTGGTGGACGACGCCGGTGTCCTCAAGGGCCTGATCACCGTCAAGGACTTCGTCAAGGCCGAGAAGTATCCGAACGCGGCCAAGGACAAGGACGGCCGGCTGCTCGTCGGCGCGGCCGTCGGCGTCGCGGGCGACGCGTACGAACGCGCGCAGGCGCTGATCGAGGCGGGCGTCGACTTCATCGTCGTGGACACCGCGCACGGCCACTCCCGGCTGGTCGGGGACATGGTCGCCAAGATCAAGTCCAACTCCGCGGTGGATGTCATCGGCGGCAATATCGCCACCCGTGACGGCGCGCGGTCGCTGATCGACTCCGGCGCCGACGGCATCAAGGTCGGTGTCGGTCCCGGCTCCATCTGTACGACGCGCGTGGTCGCCGGGATCGGCGTTCCGCAGGTCACCGCGATCTACGAGGCCTCGCTCGCAGCCAAGGAGGCGGGCGTCCCGGTCATCGGCGACGGCGGTCTCCAGTACAGCGGCGACATCGCCAAGGCGCTGGTCGCGGGCGCCGACTCGGTGATGCTCGGCTCGCTGCTCGCCGGGTGCGAGGAGTCGCCGGGCGAGCTGCTCTTCATCAACGGCAAGCAGTTCAAGTCGTACCGCGGCATGGGATCGCTCGGCGCGATGCAGTCGCGCGGCGAACAGCGTTCGTTCTCCAAGGATCGTTACTTCCAGGAGGGCGTGGCCTCCGATGAGAAGCTGGTGCCCGAGGGCATCGAGGGCCAGGTGCCCTACCGCGGCCCGCTCTCCGCCGTCGTCCACCAGCTCACCGGCGGACTGCGCCAGTCGATGTTCTATGTCGGCGGACGCACGGTGCCCGAGCTCCAGGAACGCGGCCGGTTCGTACGGATCACCTCGGCGGGGCTCAAGGAGAGCCACCCGCACGACATCCAGATGACGGTCGAGGCGCCGAACTACACCAGGAGCTGACGCGGCACGGAGCTGACGGAGCGCTGAGCGAGTGTGTCCATGAGGGGCGGCCCCGGTGGTACGGGACCGCCCCTCATGGATGCGCCGGGGGTGCGCGGGGCGGTTCGGGGATACTGGAAAACGCAGACGCAGAGCGAAAGGCCACACATCGTGACTGAGATCGAGATCGGGCGCGGCAAGCGCGGTCGCAGGGCGTATGCCTTCGACGACATCGCCGTCGTCCCGAGCCGGCGCACCCGGGACCCGAAGGAGGTCTCGATCGCCTGGCAGATCGACGCCTACCGGTTCGAGCTGCCCTTCCTGGCGGCTCCGATGGACTCGGTCGTCTCTCCGGCGACCGCGATCCGGATCGGTGAGATGGGCGGTCTGGGTGTGCTCAACCTGGAAGGCCTGTGGACCCGGTACGAGGACCCGGCGCCGCTGTTCGACGAGATCTCCGGTCTCGACGGGCCGAGCGCCAACCGCAGGCTCCAGGAGATCTACGCCGAGCCGATCAAGGAAGAGCTGATCGGGCAGCGCATCAAGGAGGTGCGGGACTCCGGCGTGGTCACGGCCGCCGCGCTCTCGCCGCAGCGCACCGCGCAGTTCTCCAAGGCCGTGGTGGACGCCGGCGTCGACATCTTCGTCATCCGCGGGACGACGGTCTCCGCCGAGCATGTCTCCGGTGCCGCCGAGCCGTTGAATCTGAAGCAGTTCATCTACGAGCTGGATGTGCCGGTCATCGTCGGCGGCTGCGCCACGTACACGGCGGCGCTGCATCTCATGCGTACGGGCGCGGCGGGCGTGCTGGTCGGCTTCGGCGGCGGCGCCGCGCACACCACGCGCAATGTGCTGGGCATCCAGGTGCCGATGGCCACGGCGGTCGCGGATGTCGCGGCGGCCCGCCGGGACTACATGGACGAGTCCGGCGGGCGGTATGTGCATGTCATCGCGGACGGCGGTGTCGGCTGGTCCGGCGATCTGCCCAAGGCGATCGCGTGCGGCGCGGACGCGGTGATGATCGGCTCACCGCTGGCGCGGGCGTCGGACGCGCCGGGCAAGGGACTCCACTGGGGCATGGAGGCGGTCCATGAGGACGTGCCGCGCGGCAAGCTGGTGGATCTGGGCATCGTCGGGACGACGGAGGAGGTCCTGACCGGGCCTTCGCACATCCCGGACGGATCGATGAACTTCTTCGGCGCGCTGAAGAGGGCGATGGCGACGACGGGCTACAGCGAACTCAAGGAGTTCCAGCGGGTCGAGGTGACGGTGGCGGACTCGCAGCACCGCCGCTGAGTTTCTTCGGCGCTGTACGGAAGGTGCCCGGACCAGCACGTGGTCCGGGCACCTTCGGCGTCGGTGACGCCCTTACCGCGATGTGCTTACTCGGCCGCCTTCTTGGCGCCCGCGAACGAGGCGAACGCGGCGAACGCGAGGAAGACGAAGGTCATGAGGTCCTTGCTCTCGCTCCACGCGTCGCCCAGCAGACCGAAGTTGTTGAAGAAGACATCCGTCGCCGAGACGTTCAGCTCCTTCGCGACGATCACCGCGATACCGATGAGCTGGCCGAGGTAGACGGCGCCCAGCGACAGGACGGCTCCGGCGACCGGCAGGACGGGGCTGGGCCCGCCGACCTTGCCCGCGGCGAATCCGACCAGGAAACCCACGCCGATGGCGGCCCAGCCGATCTCGCGCTCGATGGCGCCGGCGATCCCGCCGTACACCCCGGCGGCGACGAGGGCCGCGACCAGGGCCGCCACAAGACCGAGTCCGATGTTGTCGCGGACCGGGGCCGGCGGGGCGCCGAACGGCTCGGGCTGGACGGCGCCGTCGGCGAACGGGTTGCCGGGTGGTGGAACGGGCTGACTCATACTGAAGATCCCCCCACGGGACGAGTGTCGTGCGCATGACTTGAGCACGATGGGCCAGGACAGTAGCAGTCCGGTACGACACTCCCGTACGTATTTGATCAGAGCCGGTAGGCCGCTCCCGCCGGGCTCGCTCCCCGGGTGTCCAGCAGGAGCTGCGCCTTGACCGCCAGGCCCTGGAGGTCGTACGTACGGTGGTGCTGGAGCAGCACCGTCAGATCGGCGTCGGCGGCGGCCTCGTAGAGTGAGTCCGCGCGCGGGACGGGCACCTGGCGCACCCGCCAGTCGGGGACATACGGATCGTGGTAGCTGACCGTCGCGCCCAGGTCCATCAGCCGGCAGGCGATCTCCCTGGCCGGTGAACTCTCCTGGTCGGCGAGGTCCTGCTTGTAGGTGACGCCGAGGAGCAGGATCCGCGCGCCGCGCGCGGACTTGCCGTGCTCGTTGAGGAGCGTGGCGCAGCGCTGGATGACGTACTGCGGCATCCGTGAGTTGATCTCCTGGGCGAGACCGACCATACGGAGCGGATGGCCGGGCGTGCGGCCCGCGTGCGGCAGACAGCTCGGGTCCATCGGTACGCCGTGGCCGCCCACACCGGGGCCCGGCCGGAAGGCCTGGAAGCCGAACGGTTTGGTCTCGGCGCAGCGGATCACGTCCCAGAGGTCCACGCCGAGGTCATGGCAGAGCACGGCCATCTCGTTGACGAGCGCGATGTTGACATGCCGGAAGTTGGTTTCGAGGAGCTTGACGGTCTCGGCCTCGCGCGGGCCGCGCGCCCGTACGACCTTCTCGGTCAGCCGTCCGTAGAAGGTGGCGGCCGATTCGGTGCAGGCCGGGGTGAGACCGCCGATCACCTTGGGGGTGTTGGCGAGGCCATGGGTGCGGTTGCCCGGGTCGAGCCGGCCGGGGGAGTACGCGAGATGGAAGTCGCGTCCGGCGCGCAGGCCCGAGCCGTCCTCCAGGATGGTGCGGAGGAAGCCCTCCGTGGTGCCGGGCGCCACGGGCGACTCCAGCAGGACGGTGGTGTGCGGGCGCAGCCGGGCGGCCAGTGCGCGGGCCGCCTCGCCGACCGCGCTCAGATCCGGCGTGCGGTCGGCGCCGAGCGGCGTGGGCGCGCAGATGACGGCGGTACGGACGCGGCCGAGATCGGTCGGGTTGGTGGTCGGCCGGAAGCCGCCCGAGAGCATCCGGCGGATCTCGGAGGCGGTGAGCGAGCCCTCGACCGGTGGATGTCCCGCGGCCAGTTCGGCGACGGGCCACGGATCGGTGTCGTAGCCGATGGTGTCGACACCGGCGGCCACGGCGGCCTGGGCGAGAGGCAGGCCGAGGTGGCCGAGACCGATGACGGCGAGATCTGCGGGCACGGTGGTGGCCGTCCTTCCCATAGCCGAAGTGGACAGTGAGCGCAAGCCCGGTGGACAGAATGGGGAAGCGCAATGTCAGACTAGGCTTAAATATGACCGTTATGCGGTATTGCGCGGCCGGGCAAGTGTGTTTCTCCGCGTGTTCGTTTCCGTGTTTCCCGTTGTCGCCTCGGGTGTGACCGGTGTTATCCACAGGCGGTGGCTGAAGTCGTGTGGTGCGGACAGAATCGATGTGGTGAGCCTGACCAGACGGGGGACTACGGGAGGCAGCAGTGAGGACAGCGAGACTGGGACCCGCCGAGCGCTTGCGGGCGCTCGCGGCGATGGCCGAGCGTGAACTGGACGTGCTGGTGGTGGGCGCGGGTGTGGTCGGGGCCGGGACCGCCCTCGATGCCGTGACCCGAGGGCTGTCGACCGGACTTGTCGAGGCGCGCGACTGGGCGGCCGGCACATCGAGCCGTTCGAGCAAGCTGATCCATGGCGGGCTGCGCTATCTGGAGATGCTCGACTTCGCGCTGGTGAGGGAAGCGCTCAAGGAGCGAGGCCTGCTGCTGGAGAAGCTGGCACCGCATCTCGTGAAGCCGGTGCCTTTTCTGTATCCGCTGCGGCACAAGGGCTGGGAGCGGTTCTACGCGGGCTCGGGCGTCGCGCTGTACGACGCGATGTCGGTGTCCTCCGGGCACGGGCGCGGGCTGCCCGTCCACCGCCATCTCTCGCGGCGGCACGCGCTGCGGGTGGCGCCCTGTCTGAAGAAGGACGCGCTGGTGGGCGCGTTGCAGTATTACGACGCCCAGATGGATGACGCGCGCTATGTGGCGACCTTGGTCCGTACGGCGGCGACGTATGGCGCGCAGGTGGCGGGCGGCGCACGGGTCGTGGGCTTTCTGCGGGAGGGCGAGCGGGTTGTCGGCGCGCGTGTGCAGGATGTGGAGGCGGGCGGCCAGTACGAGATCAGGGCCAAACAGGTCGTCAATGCCACCGGGGTGTGGACGGACGACACCCAGGGACTGATCGCCGAGCGCGGACAGTTCCATGTCCGGGCCTCCAAGGGCATCCATCTCGTTGTGCCCAAGGACCGGATCCACTCCGCGACCGGGCTGATTCTGCGTACGGAGAAATCGGTCCTGTTCGTCATCCCTTGGGGACGCCACTGGATCATCGGCACCACCGACACCGACTGGGATCTCGACAAGGCCCATCCGGCGGCCTCCAGCGCCGATATCGACTATCTGCTGGAGCGTGTGAACGCGGTGCTGTCCGTCCCGCTGACCCGGGACGACGTCCAGGGCGTGTACGCGGGGCTGCGCCCGCTGCTCGCCGGCGAGTCGGACGCGACGAGCAAGCTCTCGCGCGAGCACACGGTCGCGCATCCGGTGCCGGGCATGGTGGTGGTTGCCGGCGGTAAGTACACGACGTACCGGGTGATGGCCAAGGACGCGGTGGACGAGGCGGTGCACGGCCTCGACCAGCGCGTGGCGGAGTGTGTCACGGAGGACATTCCGCTGCTCGGCGCGGAGGGCTATCACGCGCTGTGGAACGCGCGGGCGAGGATGGCCGCGCGCACCGGGATCCATGTGGCCCGTGTGGAGCACCTGTTGAACCGGTACGGGACGCTGGTGGAGGAGCTGCTGGAGATGATCGCCGCCGATCCCGGTCTGGGCGAACCGCTGGCGGCGGCTGACGACTATCTGCGCGCCGAGGTGGTCTATGCGGCCTCGCACGAAGGAGCACGCCATCTTGAAGATGTGCTGACCAGGCGGACCAGGATCTCGATCGAGACCTTCGACCGCGGCACGCGCAGCGCGCGGGAGTGCGCGGAGCTGATGGCACCGGTGCTCGGCTGGGACAAGGACCGGATCGAGCGGGAGGTCGAGTATTACGAGAAGCGGGTGGAGGCGGAGCGGGAGTCGCAGCGGCAGCCGGACGACCAGACGGCGGACGCGGCTCGGCTCGGCGCACCGGACATCGTGGCGATCTGACGGCGGGGGAGAGCGGAGCCGGCTGCGTTCACGGTTCGTTGTATCTTCTGTCACTCCGTTCCCATGAGGCACACGCGTACCCAGCACATTTGTCTCAAGTGCGAACAAGGCCATGATGTACCCAGGCCCCGGGAGCGGTGACGGTCCAGGAGTGAGGGACAATGAAGGCTCTGTCAGGGCGCGTTACGGCACCGCGCGGGCGGGCGGCAGTCGCGGGCCAGGATCAGGGATCGCAGAGGGGACGCATGTCGGAGTCGAAGCAGTCGCGGGACACGGCGCAGGAGCCTCAGCGGGACGAGGAGAAGAGCGTCCGGGACGAGGCGAAGAGCTCCGGCGCCGTCGGCAGCGTCACAGGCAGCCCGGAAGGGCGTCTGCTCGCGGGCAGGTACCGGCTCGGCGCGGTGCTCGGCCGTGGCGGTATGGGCACGGTCTGGCGGGCCCTCGACGAGACGCTCGGCCGTACGGTCGCGGTGAAGGAGCTGCGGTTCCCTTCCAGCATCGACGAGGACGAGAAGCGTCGGCTCATCACACGTACGCTGCGCGAGGCCAAGGCGATCGCCCGGATCCGCAACAACGGCGCGGTCACGGTCTATGACGTCGTGGACGAGGACGACCGGCCCTGGATCGTCATGGAGTTGATCGAGGGCAAGTCGCTCGCCGAGGCCGTCCGCGAGGACGGCATACTGACACCGAAGCGCGCCGCCGAGGTCGGGCTCGCGATCCTCGACGTACTGCGCTCCGCGCACCGCGAGGGCATTCTGCACCGCGATGTGAAGCCGTCCAATGTGCTGATCGCCGAGGACGGGCGCGTGGTGCTCACGGACTTCGGCATCGCCCAGGTCGAGGGCGATCCGTCGGTCACCTCCACCGGCATGCTCGTCGGCGCGCCCTCGTACATCTCGCCGGAGCGCGCCCGTGGCCACAAGCCGGGGCCCGCCGCCGATCTCTGGTCGCTCGGCGGTCTGCTCTACGCGTCGGTGGAGGGCTGCCCGCCCTACGACAAGGGCTCCGCGATCGCCACGCTCACCGCAGTGATGACCGAGCCGCTCGATCCGCCCAAGAATGCGGGCCCGTTGGAGGAGGTCATCTACGGGCTGCTGGCCAAGGATCCGGCGCAGCGGCTCGACGACGCGGGCGCGCGGGCGCTCCTGAACGACATCATCGAGGCACCCGAACAGCCGCCGGGCGCGCCCGAGCCGGGCCCCGCCACCCGGGTCGTACCGCTGCCGCCGCTGCCCGTCGAGGACA